>JBNJDW010000022.1:0-14777 GCA_051745265.1 Pseudomonadota bacterium | reverse complement strand
AAAACAGGTCTTTGACTCGATCAGCTATACGCCCGCCCCGTTACCGCCCGCGGAAGCGGAAGTGATGGATATGGCGCAGGCCCGCAAGATCATCCGCCGCTTTGCCGCGGATGATGCCGCGTTCTTTAATTTTATTCATTCTATAAAGCCCAGCTGTCATCTGCCAACACCGTTGCAATCGGGTCATGCGATGGTGCATTTTAAGCGTTATACCTGTTCCCCGCATCCTCAGTTTGAAATACCGCTGTCAGATCAAAAGCTCAAGATTACGCCGGAAGATACAAGCGGACAGGCTAAAGTAAAAAGTTTTGTTGATCTTTTGAAAACGGCGCTAAAGTGCCGAAAAGAAGTAGAAGCGGCAGAATCCCCGTCTTCGCCGGCGGTCATAAAGGCTCTCAAAAACTTTTCAAAGGCGGTTGAAGAGCAAAAAGATCAGGGGCTGATCCTGTCAGATGAACATTTTGATCAGATCAAGAATTTAACCTTGCCGATCAATCCCGCCGACCCGATGTTAGGCGCGCATAATCGCCTTCAGAATGTCTATTTCACACATTTCAGTGACAAAACAAAGCCCCGTGGCGCTAAAAGACCTTTGGGTATTTCAGGCCTGTAAGGGATCGATATTACAATGATAAAAAATTGACATGAAAACACTCAGCCTAAAACAGGTTTTTGACTCTATTGATTATACGCCCGCACCGTTGCCGGAGGCGGAATCGCATGTTTTGGGTATGGCGCAGGCGCGTGGAATCCTTAACCGCTTTGCCGAGGATGACGCCGCTTTTTATGTTTTTCTTATGAGGCTAAAAAGAGACGATCGTTTGCCAAGCCCTGAAATGAGCATGGATATTTTGCATTGTTTTAATTGTTATACCGATATGCGGCCATCCCGGGAGGCAATAGAATTGCCCTCGCAACCGCGGGCTAAGGTTACAGCGGAAGGGGCCAGTGGCAAGGTCAAAAAAGACGAATTCATAGATCTTATTAAAAACGCGCTGCATTGCCGCAAAGTCATAAAAAAGGCAGACTCGCCATCATCACCTGAAGTCGTTAGAAGCCTGTTAGGATTGTCGAATAATGTGGCCCTTGCTTATAGAATGGGGTTAAATTTGTCAGACACGCAATTTGATCAGATCAAGAATCTGGCCCTGCCGGTTAATCCCGTTGACCCGCAGCTGGCTGATTTTGAATATCTTGACCAATTATATGTCGACCGATTTCTTGAGAAAAAAACAGCCGCAATTGCGACTTTCAACCCAAGGGGCGGGATTGCTTTAGATTGGGTTTTGGATTGACATGAAAACACTCAGCTTAAAACAGATCTTTGATGCGGTCGATTATGCGCCCACTCTGTTACCGCCCACGAAGGCGGTGGTTTTGGATGTTGAGCAGGTGCGTAAGATCATTGATCGTTTTGCCGCGGATGATGCCGCGGTATTCAATTTTCTGCACTCTGAAGAGCGCTGTAAAACCCTTTCGCAATGGCAACAGGCGGCGGATAATTTTAATTATTATGCCAGCACGCCGCTGACCCAGTATACAATAAAGCTGTCGTCAAGGCAGCAGCTTAAGATCACAGCGGCGGACACCAGTGGCTGGTCCAAGACATCGGACCTTATTGATCTTGTGCAAAAGGCGTTAAAGTGCCGCAAAGCAATAGAACAGGCGGACTCGCCATTATCGCCCGAGGTTGTTCAAGGCCTGCGTGCATTGTCCAAGAAGGCGATATATACTTCTTTGAACGGGTTGAATTTGTCAAACGCACATTATGCTCAGATTAAGAATCTGGCCTTGCCGGTTAACGCCATAGATCGGAAGCTGGAGAGGAAAATTTATCTGAATAATATATATGCGCATCGTTTTCTTTCAGAAACGGTCAGATGCAGAAAAGCCGCTCCCAAGAGTTTCCGGCAGCGTACCAGCCTGTCCAATATTACTATGAAAATGTAATGACATGAAAACACTCAGCTTAAAACAGGTCTTTGACTCGATCAGCTATACGCCCGCCCCGTTACCGCCCGCGGAATCGGAGGTTCTGGATAGTGATCAGGCGCATAAAATCATCACTCGCTTTGCCGCGGAGGATGCCGCCTTTTTCAATTTTCTGACGGGGCTAAAGCCCAGCCGTCATTTACCAACGCCTTTGTCGTATGGCGAGGCCCAGACCTGTTTTAATGATTTTGCGCATACGTTGTTTCTGCCGGAAATAGAATTACCTGCGCGGCCGCGGCTGAAAATTAAACTGGATGTGGATGATATCAGTGGCCGGATTAAAGCAGATAAGTTCTTGGACCTTATTAAAACCGCACTGTATTGCCGCGACATCGTCAAAGAGGCAGACTCGCCATCTTCAGATAAGGTTGTTGACAGCCTGCTTGGGCTATCGACCAATGTGGCATGGGCCTATGACCATGGGTTAAAGCTGTCAGACAGACAGTTTGATCAGATCAAGAATCTGGCCCTGCCGACTAACCCTGTAGATGCGGGCTTGACAGATATTAGAGAGTTGCGAAACATTTATGTTAAGCATTTCCAGTCTGCAACAAAACCAAGCAAACCAATGCGGCGGCGCGGCGGCATTGGTCCTAAACTATACTTATAGCCTTATTTTTTCACAGTAGCTCTGACGTGACTTTGCCGATTGTCCATGCTAATCTATGCGCGGATTTAATATCAAAGAGGAACGGCGATGAAAATTCTGGTCGCGATCAAACGTGTTGTTGATTATAACGTCAAAGTCCGGGTCAAGGGTGACCAAAGCGGTATTGACCTGTCAAATGTCAAAATGTCGATCAATCCTTTCTGTGAGATTGCGGTTGAAGAAGCCGTCCGCTTGAAGGAAAACGGCGCTGCCGATGAAGTCGTTGCGGTCAGCATCGGCCCCCTGCAGGCGCAAGAGACCCTGCGCACCGCCCTTGCCATGGGGGCTGACCGCGGCGTGTTGCTTGAAACCGATGTCGCGGTTGAACCGCTGGGCGTGGCCAAGCTGTTGAAGAATGTTGTCGAGGCCGAAAAACCCGATCTTGTCATCATGGGCAAACAGTCGATTGACGGTGATAACAACCAGACCGGTCAGATGCTGGCCGCCTTGTTGGGCTGGGGACAGGGCAGTTTTGCCTCCAAACTGGACAAGACGGAGGAAGGGCTGAATGTCACCCGCGAGGTTGACGGCGGTCTTGAAACCGTGTCCTTGAAACTGCCGGCGATTGTCACCACCGATCTGCGTTTGAACGAACCGCGCTATGCCTCGCTGCCCAATATTATGAAGGCCAAGAAAAAGCCGATTGATATGCAAAAAGCCGCCGATTATGACGTTGATCTGACCCCGCGGGTGGAAACTTTGAAGGTGACCGAACCGCCAAAACGCACTGGCGGTGTGATGGTTGACAGCGTCGAAGATCTGGTCGACAAGCTGCGCAACGAAGCCAAAGTGATATAAAGCTAAAGGGAAACACCATGTCTATTCTGATTATTGCTGAACATGATCAAAACCATCTGAACCCTGCGGTGCTGACGACCTTGGATGCGGCCAAAAAAATTGGCGGTGATATTGATATTCTGGTCGCCGGGCATAATTGCGCCGCGGTTGCCGAAGAGGCGGCCAAGGCGGAAGGCGTTGCCAAAGTGCCGAAAGCCGACGATCCGGCTTATGAGCATTTTCTGGCCGAAAATATGGCAACATTGATTGTTGATCAGGTTAAAAACGGCGGTTACAGTCATGTGTTGGCCCCGGCGACAACGACGGGTAAAAATATTCTACCCCGGGTCGCCGCCTTGCTGGATATGCAGCAGATTTCCGATATTACCGGCGTCGAAGGCCCGGATACCTTTACCCGGCCCATATATGCCGGCAATGCCATTGCCACGGTGCAAAGCCATGATGATATCAAAATCATTACGGTCCGCGGTACAGCCTTTGAACGGGCAGCGGCCGAGGGCGGCACGGCAGTGATTGAAGATATCCAGATCAGCGCCGATGCTGATGCCGGGTTGTCCGGTTTTGTCGGTCAGGAGCTGACCGAATCTGTCCGCCCTGAACTGACTGCGGCGGGCGTTGTGATTTCCGGTGGCCGCGGCCTTGGCAGTGCTGAGAATTTCAAGATTATCGAAGACCTTGCCGATACGCTGGGCGGCGCTGTCGGTGCGTCGCGGGCGGCGGTTGATGCCGGTTATGTGCCCAATGATTATCAGGTCGGCCAGACCGGCAAAGTCGTTGCGCCGGAACTGTATATTGCCGTTGGTATATCCGGCGCGATCCAGCATCTGGCCGGGATGAAAGATTCCAAAGTCATCGTCGCCATTAACAAGGATGCCGATGCGCCGATCTTTCAGATTGCCGATTACGGTCTGGTCGCTGATTTGTTTGAAGCCGTACCGGCCTTGAAATCCGCGCTGGAAAATCTGTCGAATGCGGCCTGATCCGTTATTGTACCGGTGAGTGGGTTATCGAGTTTGAAAAGACATTGATAATGACAACGCCGCCAATAATAAGGCTGATGCCGATGATCGCCGGTAAATCAAGCGATTGGTGGAACATTATATATCCCACGGCAGAGATCAGGATGATGCCAATCCCGCTCCAGATCGCATAGGCAAGGCCGAGCGGAATGACCTTAAGCGCAAGCGAAAGGAAATAAAAAGCACCCAGATAGCAGGCCGCCATGATCAGGGTCGGTATAAGCCTGCTGAATTGTTCGGATTTTTGTAGAAAACTGGTGCCGACAACTTCAAGGGCAATGGCGATGGCAAGGACGCCATAAGCAGTAACAAGGGGGGACATAGCGGTCTCATATCTGTTAGGGGTTGCTTTAAAGAAAAGAATAGCACTTTGTTACAGGTATCAGCAATTCTACATTTGCGTGAAAACCGGTCATGGTCAAACAGGTTAAAAGCATCGGCACTCATTTTGCCATTGTCTTTTTTTGCTAAGGCTGAAATTATAACAATACAAGATTACTTAAGGAAACAGGAATCACTGTATGCAAAATGACACCCCGTTTCGCCGTTTTCGTCAGACCAAGGTTGTTGCAACGCTGGGGCCCAGCACTTCAACTTATGAGTCGATCAAAGCGCTGTTTGAAAACGGCGCTGATGTCTTTCGGCTGAATTTCAGCCACGGCACCGCCGCGGATCACAAGGCGCGGCTGGAGATTATCCGCCGGATCGAAGCTGAATTTGACCATCCCATCGGTGTGTTCGCCGATCTGCAGGGGCCAAAAATCCGGATCGGCACCTTTGAAGGTGAGAAAATCAATCTTGATCGCGATCAGGTCTTTATTCTCGATCAGGATGAACGGCCCGGCGATAAAAACCGCGTTTATCTGCCCCATCCGGAAATTTTTGAAACCATCCAGGCGGGGGATACCTTATTGCTGGATGATGGCAAGGTTCATCTGCGCGTCACTGCCGTATCCTCCAAACAGATTGAAACCACGGTTGAGGCCGGTAATAAACTGTCTGACCGCAAAGGCGTCAATCTGCCCGATACAATATTAAACAGCTCACCCTTAACGGCCAAGGATCGTAAGGATCTGGTCAGTGCGCTGGATATGGGGGTGGACTGGATTGCCCTGTCTTTTGTCCAGAAACCGGACGATATTGCCGAGGCCCGTAAACTGATCAATGGCAAGGCCAATATTATTTCCAAAATTGAAAAACCCTCTGCCGTGCGCCATCTGAAGGAAATAATTGATTTGTCTGATGCGGTGATGCTCGCCCGCGGGGATCTGGGTGTTGAGGTGCCGGCTGAAAAAGTGCCGGTCATCCAGAAACGCACCGTGCGTTTGGCCCGTGAAGCGGGCCGTCCGGTGATTATCGCAACGCAGATGCTGGAATCGATGATTACTTCACCGACACCGACGCGGGCCGAGGCCTCGGACGTGGCCACCGCCATTTATGACGGGACCGATGCGGTGATGTTATCGGCTGAAACCGCGGCCGGGGACTATCCCAATGAAGCGGTCAGCATGATGCGCAAAATCGCCCGCGATGTCGAACAGGATGAACTGTACCGCAAAATCATGGATGCCGAGCACCCGGACCCGGAATCCAACGCTGCCGATGCGATCACAGCGGCAGCGCATACCGTGGCCCATACCATCAGGGCGGCGGCGATTGTCAATTACACGACATCAGGGTCGACAACACTGCGGACGGCGCGCGAACGGCCCTCGGTGCCTATTCTGTGTATTACCGAAGACATCAATGTCGCCCGCCGCATGGCTCTGTCCTTTGGCGTGCATGCGGTTCATACCGGTGATATTGATAATTTCGATGATATGATCCGCAAGGCGACCGAAGTTGTCCGCATACGCAAATTTGCCGAAAAAGGCCAGCGGTTGATTATTACCGCAGGCGTGCCCTTTGGCACACCGGGCAGCACCAATATTCTGCATATTGCCTGGGCGACCTGAAGGGTTATTGACCCGGCGCGCGGGGGTTAAAGATATCCTGCAGGGCATCCCCCAATAAATTAAAGGCAATGACGGTGATAAAGATCATCATCCCCGGATAAACGGCAAGCCACGGATTTTCCCAGATCAGATCCTGTGCATTGGTCAGCATATTGCCCCAGCTGGGCATCGGCGGCTGAATACCCAGACCCAGAAAGCTTAAAACCGATTCCAGCAAGATAACATTACCGATCGACAGGGTGGTGGCGACGATCAAGGGCGCCAGCACATTGGGCAGAACATGGCGGGCAATGATCCAGAATTTTTTAACGCCCAATGCCTCGGCGGCCATAATATAGGTGTTTTCCATGACGCTGAGGGTGCTGGCGCGGACCAGCCGTGCCACGGTTGTCCAGCCGAACAGGGCCAGAATAACAATAATGCGGATCAGGCTGAAATGATCGGCGCCGGTGATGCTGGCGGGCAGGGGCAGTTTTGCAGGATCAATGGCCGCCAGAATGATCAAAAGCGGTAACAAAGGCAGGGCGATAATGCCATCGGTCAGGCGCATGAGCAGCGCATCCAGCCAGCCTTTATAAACCCCGGCGATCAGACCGATGATCGTGCCGATTACAGCCGCAGTCAGCGCGGTGATCATGCCGACCATCAGGGAAACCTGCCCGCCATAAAGCAGGCGGACAAAAACATCACGGCCCAGCTCATCCGTGCCCAGAAAGTGTGACAGGGAGGGCGGCTGAAAACGGTTATAGATATCAGCCTCGGTCGTTGACAGGTCCAACAGACGCTCAATCAGCGGCGCGGCAAAGGCCAGCAGGCTTAAGGCCAAGAGGATGATCAGCGTGACAAGCGCGGTTTTATGGGCGGCAATCCGCGCGATGATTGACCGTTTGCGGCTCCGGCCAAGGGGCGGGGCGATGCGTTCAGCGGTGCTCATGCGTCCTCCTTTTTATCCAGAGAAATCCGCGGATCCAACCAGGCATAGGACAGATCGGCCAAAAGATTGCCGATGAGGATCATCACCGTGACTGTTAACAGCGATAATAGGGCCAGGTTATAATCATTGCCCAGAATGGCATCATAAATCAGTTTGCCCATCCCCGGGCGGGCAAAGACGGTTTCGGTAATCAGCGCGCCGCCAAACAGGGTGCCGAAATCAAGTGATAAAACGGTGACCACCGGCGGCAGCGCGGCGCGCAGACCGTGACGCAGGACCACAGCGCGTTCGCTGCAGCCTTTGGCGCGGGCGGTGCGGATATGGTCCTGTTGCAGGCTTTCGATCATCGCCGATCTGATATAACGGGTATAACCGGCAATGGTCGCCAGACTTAAGGTCAAAACCGGCAGGGCCAGAAACTGGAGGGTAACCCAGATACCGGCCTCTTCATCCAGCGCATAGCCGCCGGCGGGCAGCCAGCCCAGCGTGACGGCAAACAGGCTGATCAGCAGCAGCGCCAGCCAGAACGGCGGCACCGATATCCCGGCAAAACAGGTCAGGTTGATCAACCGGTCGGCCAGAGAATCCTTACGGTAAGCGGCATAGATACCGGCGGGCAGGGCGATGATCAGGGCGAGCAGCAGGGATAACCCGATCAGGACCAGTGAATAGCCCATGCGCGAGAACAACAGATCACTGACCGGTTGCGAAAACAGGCGGCTATAGCCAAAATCGCCATGCAGGGCATCGGACAGCCATTGCCAGTAGCGGCTGATCAGCGGTTGATCCAGCCCATAAGCGGCGCGCAGGCGGGCGGCGTCCTCAGCCGTGGCTTCGGGATTGGCGGCCAGCATGATATCAATCGGATCTCCGGGCATGAGGCCAATCAGGATATAAGACAGGAACGACATCAGGAAAAGAACAACACCGGCCTGTAAGACGCGGGAGAGCAGATAGGCGGGCATTATTCAGACCCTTCTGCTTCTTCTGCGGATGGTTCTTCGCCTGTTTCGGATTCGCGGAGGAAGTCCTCGGCATTCATGCGGAGCAGTGTATGCATATCCGGCCAGAGGTCTTCGTCCAGAATCTCGAGTCTGCTCAGCCCCTTAACCCGTCTGATATAGTTGCAGAAATAACCCGGATCATTCTGTGGCGGATATTTATCATCCCATTCCAGCACGCGGGTCAGGCGTTTATTCAGGTCACCGGGATTGCTTTGCAGGTCATCCATCAATTCGGGGTCGGCGACAAATTCTATGAAACTATCGGCCATTTGATCGGCCAGCTCATAATCGCAGCGCACCGCATCATACCGCAGCCGGAAGCGGCCCAGCGTGTGCCAGAACCGGGCTTCTTCCATATTGCCCAGCTGATAGTAATTATTGCTGATGGAAAAGAAATACCGGGCATCCAGATGGACGCTTGATGGTGCCAGTATCTTGGCAATTTCATCGGTCCGCTCGATTGGGTAGAGGCTAATCAGGGTCATGGCCAGACGTTCTTTGTCTTTGTCGATAAACTCGGGCACGGTTTCAGCCAGTGTTTCGATTTTAAAATCCTGCGTATACCATTTCAGCTGGGCCCAGTTCCACGCCGACGGCACGGCGGCCAGTACATACATCGCGAACAGGATATAAATAAAGAACAGGGCAATGCCGCGCAGCAGTTTGACCTCCCACATTGATTTTACATCAACGGTACCGTCATCTTTTTTGGGTAGCAGGCTCATGGGTTCAGGCTCCAGTTTTCAATCCAATAGGTTGTCGGGTATTGATGCCCGGTCGGGCGGATATTTTCAAGCCATGTTGGAATAATATGACTTTCGGACCGGAAAAACAGCGGCAGCGCCGGCAGATCATCGGCATAAATATCCTGTAATTCCTGCCACAGGGCGAGATTGGCCTTGGGCGCGCAGACGGTTTCCAGATCATCGAGAATCTGATCCATGCGCGCGTTCTGATAACCGGGATAATTCTGCCCGGCGTAATTATTATCGGCTGTTGGGATCATCGAGGAATGCAGCGTTGTCCGCGGTATGCTTTGCGGGGCGCTCATCCAGGCATACATGGTGGTGTCTTCGAATTTGCGTTCGCGGGTGGTCTGGCCGAACAGCACGCGCGGCGCCTGATTTTGAATGCTGCTGTCAACGCCGATTTTTTTCCAGTCTGACTGGATGGCCTGCTGAATCATCTCCCGCGTTTTGTTACCGGCGGTGGTGATCTGGGTCAGTTCCAGTTTTTCGCCATCGGTGTTATAACGAAAGCCGTCCTCCGCCAGACTCCAGCCGGCCGCCTCCAAAAGCGTTTCGGCTTTGTCAGGGTTGTAGGGGTATTTTTTAACACTGTCGCTATAGACCTGATCCAGCGGGTTGATATTGCTGTGGGCGACCGGTTGCCGGCCATCGAATAATTGTTCGGATATGCCGTCGCGGTTGGTGCCATACAGCAAAGCCTGCCGGACCCGGGGATCCTGCAGATCGGGATTGTCATGATTGATATCAATATGTTCATAGACCAGCCCCGATTTATATAATATCCGATACTGCCCCGGTCGCTGGCGTTCCAGCCGGTCTTCAAAGGCCAGCGCCTGATCCAGCGTCAGGCCGAGCTCCCCTGCGATCATATCAATCTGGCCGGCCAGCAGCTGGGCTGTCAGCGCGCCGGAATTTTCAATGACGACAACGCGGATTTCATCAAAGACAGGGTCTTTGCCCCACCAGGTCGGATTGCGGGTCAGGGTAAACCCCTGACCGGGCCGCAGCTTGCTGATTTTATAAGGGCCATAGCCCAGACCGGGATGGGTCGGGTCAGAGTCATACAGGCTGGCGGTTTTGTATTGGGCCGGGTCGGCTTCAAAAGCTTCGCGCTCAATATGGGCGGGCAGGATGTTAAAATCACTGATGATGGCAAAATCGCAGCTTTCCTTATCAAAGGTGATAGTGAAATTTTTATCATCAATCTTGTCGATGGCGATAATATCCTTGGCATAAAGTTCAAAATTGGACACGCCGGTCTGATCATGTTTGCCGACCTGCCAGGAGAATAAAACATCATCACTGGTCACCGGGGTGCCGTCGCCCCAGGTGGCGTCAGCGTGCAGGGTATAGCGGGCCTTTACCGTTTCGGTGCCATCCGCCAGCGTGACATGTTCGGCGCGGCCATTGTCAAAACTTGGCAGTTCGGTGCACAGCATACAGATCGGCGTCCAGTCCGGGTCATGGATGGTCAGGGGCCGCAGGCGCAGGGCATTAACATAGGTTTTGGCCAGCATGGAATCGATCATCGGATGCAGGGTCGATGGATATTGGGTGATGCCGATCCTCAGCGTTTTTTTGGCCGGCGCTGCAGATTCACGCGTATCGGCCAGCGGGCTTGAAACCAGCCCCAGCACCAGACTGAAGCTGAGGCCCAGGACCAGAGTCAGCATCAATGTGAAATCAAATAATTTGCGCGGCATAAAATTTTCCGATTGTCTTTATGTGCAGTCTTTGGTCACATATATTGACCTGATAGTATTTTACAGGCTTTGCGCGCAGAAGAAAGGGTCTAATCCATGACAAAGGCATCATCAATCCCCCGGCAGCAGATTTCGCCCGATGATCTGCGCTGTTTTGATGATCTGGGCGCGGCGCTGCCGCTCCGTGTTGATCTGGTCTATGCCCGGCCTGACCATAAAGATAATATATTTAAAACCGCGCTTTACAAGCCGGCGGCCAAATTATGGTGCCATCGCGATTTGTTTGATATTACCATCGCCGCCGCGCAAATCTGTTATGCCGAAACCGGCTATCTTTTTGAAATCAAGGATTCCCTGCGTGTCTGTGAAGCGCAGGAAAAAATGCAGCAGACCGACATTGTCAAAGCTAACCCGCATTGGTGTGACGCGCCGGACCGGTTGTTATCGCCGCCGGGTATGGGTGGTCATCCGCGCGGCATGGCCATTGATATTATCCTGATTGATGCCAATGGCGATGAAATCGATATGGGCACGCGGTTTGATTATTTTACGACGGACCCGGCCTGTAATCCGGCGGCGCGGGATTATACGGATTTTCATCCCGATATTCTGAACAACCGCCAAATTCTGGAGCGCGCCATGCTGCGTGCGGCCAAACACGCCGGGCACGCATTGCTGCCCTTGCCGCAGGAATGGTGGGATTTTCGTTTTATGCCCGATTACAGCAATCAATTTGCGCCCTTATATGATGCCGACCTGCCGGAAGATAAAAAAATGCTTTTTTTGGCATAGTTTTACCATAAAACATGGATTTTTTACCAGTTGTTAATAATATAAAAAGGACTGGTCGACTATCATAGAAGGATAGTGCACGTGAAAACCTGAAAAATTGAAGGAGAATTACATGAGTCTTGATAACCGTCTCAAGTCACTGGAGCAACGCCACGCCAAAACCGAAGAGCAGATTCATAGAGAGCTTATTCATCCTTCGGCTGATCCCGCGACGATCAGTACGCTTAAGCGTCAGAAGCTCAGGCTGAAAGACGAGATGCGCGCGATGCACGCCTGATTTATTTAAAATTACAGCAAAAAAAGAAGGCCCGGTTGTTATACCGGGCCTTCTTGTATCTGATGATCTGAAAGGCGGTTATGCGCCGGATCCCGAAGCCTGTGATACAGCATCATCGGCATCATCTTTCTTGGGCGATGTGCCGGCCTTTTTATGGGCCTTTTCAATGGCGGCGTTCAGCTCGGTTTGTGAACACAGGCCCAGAATAACCGGGTCCTTGGCCTTGATATTCGCCATATCGGCATGGGTGCGTTCACGCACGGCATTGATGGTGTTTTTGGTCGTACCGATCAGCTTGACGATCTGTGAATCGGCCAGCTCCGGATTGTTTTTCAATAGAAAGGCAATCGCATCGGGCTTATCACCGCGTTTGGAAATCGGTGTGTATTTAGGGCCTTTGGACCGGGATTTCGGTGACGGCAGATTGCTTTTGAGCATTTGCAGACGGGCCGTGCTGTCGTCTTCGCAGCGTTTGATTTCGTCGCTGGTCAGTTCATGGTGCAGGACCGGGTTTGATCCGACCATGCCGCTGCCGACTTCGCCATCTGCCAGCGCCTGAATTTCCAGTTCATGCAGGCCTGTGAAGCTGGCGATCTGGTTAAAGGTCAGGGTGGTGTTTTCAATCAGCCATACAGCTGTTGCCTTTGGCATAAGGGGTTGTGCCATATCGAGTCTCCCTTTGGGTGTTTAAAAAAAGCATAAGTTAGTACAGTGTGGTCACTCTTGTTTCAAGTGACCCCGGCAGCGTATTCTACTTAATAACCGGAAATTTAGAGTAATATGGCATGACAGCGGCATTTTGTCCAGTTCTATTGCACGGACAGGATGATTTTACCGATATGGCCGCCGTCCTGCATCCGGCTATGGGCGCGCGCAACATCGTCAAAATCATAAACGGAATCAATCACCGGGCGGATCCGCCCCTCGGCCAGCGCCGGCCAGATATTTTCCTGTAAGGCAGCAGCGATCCGGCCTTTTTCAGCCGGGCTGCGCGCCCGCAAAGTCGATCCCGTCAGCGTCAGCCGGTTTTTCATGACGCGGAAAATCTCAACCTCGCCAATTTTGCCGTTCAGGCTGGCGATACTGACATGGCGGCCAAAGGGGGCCAGTGATTGCACATTGCGGCGCAGATAATCGCCGCCGACCATATCCAGCACCAGATCAACGCCGCGGTTATCAGTCAGGGTTTTAATCTCACTGACAAAATCCTGCGTTTTATAATTAATTGCGTGATCGGCGCCCAGTTTTCGGCAGGCGCTGCATTTTTCATCACTGCCGGCGGTAATGATCACCGTGCAGTCAAACAGGCGGGCGATTTGGATGGCGGTCGTGCCGATGCCGGAGGACCCGCCATGAATCAGCACGGTTTCGCCGGATTTTAATTGGCCGCTGTCAAACAGATTGGTCCAGACGGTAAAAAAGGTCTCAGGAATCCCCGCGGCGACAGTCATCGGCATATCCGGCGCGGGCAGGGGCAGGATCTGTTCCAGCGGGGCGGCGGCATATTCGGCATAGCCGCCACCGGCCAGGAGGGCGATGACTTTATCGCCCTGGTTATACCGTCCACTGGCATCACGGATGATTTCACCGGCAATTTCAAGACCGGGAATCTCGGTGACTCCGGCGGGCGGCGGATAATTGCCGAGGCGCTGAAACAGGTCAGGCCGGTTAATACCGGCGGCATGGATTTTGATCAGGGCCTCCCCCGGCTGCGGTTTTGGTATCGGCGTGTCTT
This sequence comes from Pseudomonadota bacterium, assembly GCA_051745265.1. Lineage (GTDB taxonomy): Bacteria > Pseudomonadota > Alphaproteobacteria > Micavibrionales > CSBR16-224 > JBNJDW01. The sequence continues at coordinate 1,170 of JBNJDW010000022.1, read as the reverse complement.
TCAGAACCAGCCGTGACTCCGGCCCCGGGTTATCAATATGAACAGCACGCATTGTTTTTGGAAGATTTTGCATGATATAATTCTCTACCCTTTATTTGACGGAGTATCGTAACATGTTTCTGGATAATGATCTTGACCCAAAAACCAAAAAGGCAAAACCGCGTGTATTGGATAGCCTGTCGGTCAGTGAACTGGAAGACTATAAAGCCGATCTTGCCGCTGAAATTATCAGGGTAGAGGCTGAAATCACCCGCAAACAGGCACATAAATCCGCTGTGGATTCCCTGTTTAAGGCAAAGGAGTAATGGATATGCGTATTGGAATTGACGTTGGCGGTACAAAAATTGAATCTATTGCCCTGTCTGATCAGGGCGAGGAACTGTTCCGCAAACGCGTGCCCACCCCGCGGGAACGTTATGAAGACATCGTCAATGCCATTCACCAGCTGGTTGTTGAAACAGAAGCCACGGTCGGCCAAAGCGGTTCGGTCGGGGTGGGGATTCCCGGCGCCATTTCAAAACAGACCCGGCTGGTTAAAAATGCCAATACCCAATGCCTGATCGGTCATCCGTTGGAAGATGATTTGTCTAAAATCCTTGAAAGGCCGGTGCGATGCTCGAACGATGCGAATTGCCTTGCGGTGTCTGAGGCCATTGACGGCGCGGCGGCGGGGCAGAAATTTGTTCTGGGTATTATTATGGGCACCGGTTGCGGCGGCGGTCTTGCCCTGAACGGTCAGGCGCATGACGGGCGTAATCTGGTCGCCGGGGAAATCGGTCATGTCACTTTGCCATGGATATCATCGGAAGAGTTGGCCGAGGCCGATGATTGCTACTGCGGCTTTAAGGGCTGTAATGAAACCTGGATTTCCGGCACCGGCTTTGCCCGCGATTATAAACGCCAGACCGGCATTTTTAAGAAAAGCGAAGAGATCGTCGCCCTTGCGCATGACGGAGATCCGGCGGCGCTGGAGAATCTGGCCCGTTTTGAAGACCGGCTGGCCCGGGTGATTGCCCATATGGTCAATATCATGGACCCGGATACCGTGGTTCTGGGCGGGGGCATGTCGAATGTCGCCCGTTTGTACGAAAATGTTCCGCCAATGCTGCCCAAATATGTCTTTGGCAGTGAATGCGATACCCCCGTCGTTCAGGCAAAACACGGCGATTC
>JBNJDW010000021.1:0-15447 GCA_051745265.1 Pseudomonadota bacterium | reverse complement strand
ATGGACCACTCCAAAAAATGTGACATAAAATGACAAAAAACTTCCCGCCACGTAAATCCGGCTTTAAACCGAACAAGTTTTCAGGCAAACCCGGCGCCCCGAAAAAGAAAAAAGAATCAAGCGGCGGCCTGCCGGTCAAAGGGCGTTTGCTCTATGGCACCCATGCCTGTATCGAGGCGTTGAAAAACCCTGATCGCACCGTCCACAAAATCTATGTCACCCAGAAACTATGGGATGGCGTGCTCAAGGATCTGCTAACCGACCTCGATCACCCGGCCCCGGACTTTATCGAAAAAGACTTTCTCGATAACAAACTGCCCAATGGCGTTGTCCATCAGGGCATCGCTCTGGATGTTGCGCCTGAGGAGGAAGTCTTCCTGCAGGATATCATCATCAAGGCAAAAACGCAGGAACACTGCCTGATAATCATGCTCGATCAGGTCACAGACCCGCATAATGTCGGGGCAATCTTGCGCTCTGCCGCTGCCTTTGGCGCTGCCTGCCTTGTCGGTCAAAGCCGCCATATGCCCGATATGACCCCGGTCATCGCCAAAATCGCCAGCGGCGCTGCCGAATATGTGCCGATTGTCCGCGAAAAGAACCTGTCAGACTCCCTTGAAACGCTAAAGGCAGAGGGCTTTACCTGTATCGGCCTTGACGAGCGCGGTGAAAAATCGCTGGCCGAACTACCCAAATCCGCCAAAACGGTCATCGTTCTAGGGGCCGAGGGTAAAGGCCTCCGCCCGCGTGTCGCTGACACCTGCACGATGCTGGCCAAACTGCCGACCCGTCCGCCGATCGCCAGTCTGAATGTGTCGAATGCCGCGGCGATTGCCCTGTATGAAATGGCCGGCTCAGCCACCTAAACCATATTAAACACTGGACTCCTGACCGCTTCCATTGCATTTTTAAGCCATGTCCGCATTAAAAGAGAAATCCATGTCTGATTCCGCATCTGATACCGCCAAAACCGCGACCAATACATCGCATGAAGAAGAACTGTTTCTGATTGACGGCTCGGGCTTTATTTTCCGCGCCTATCATGCCATCCCCATGCTCAACCGGGCCGATGGCACGCCGGTCAATGCGGTGCTGGGCTTTACCAATATGCTGACCAAGCTGATTGCCGATATGGAGGTCAAATCCATCGCCGTCATTTTCGATGCGGCGCGCAAGAATTTCCGCAATGACATTTATGAGGAATACAAAGCCCACCGCCCGCCGGCACCTGATGATCTGGTCCCGCAATTCGGCCTGATCCGCGAAGCGACCGAGGCGTTTTCGATCCCGCAGATTGAGGTCGAAGGCTATGAAGCCGATGATATCATCGCCACCTATGCCCGTATTGCCCATGAACAGGGCCGCAAGGCAACGATTGTTTCCAGCGATAAAGATTTGATGCAACTGATCCGCGATGACACGATCCGCATGTTTGACCCGATCAAATACCGTTACCTCAATGACGATGACGTCATGAAGAAATTCGGGGTTGCGCCGGACAAGGTGATTGATGTCCAATCCCTGTGCGGTGACAGCGTCGATAATATTCCGGGCGTGCCCGGCATCGGCGTTAAAACGGCGGCCTTATTGGTCAATGAATATGGCGATCTCGACAGCCTTTTGGGACGGGCTGACGAAATCAAACAAAACAAACGCCGCGAAAGCCTGATTGAATTTGCCGATCAGGCCCGTATCTCGCGCCGGCTCGTCCGGCTGGAGGATGCCGTTGATGTGCCGATGGCCATGGATGATCTTGGCATCCATGATTTTGATCTTGATAAACTGCTCAGCTTCCTGACAGCGCAGGGCTTTAACTCGACTGTCTCCAGGCTCAGCCAGAAATTCAATATCCCCGACATTGAGACGCCGGAGAATGAAGAAGACCCGGGCTATGAGCTGGTGCAGGATGAAAACGCCCTTGAAGGCTGGATTGAACGCGCCTATGAGACCGGCATTGTTGCCATTGACACTGAAACCACCTCACTGTGCCCGGCCAAGGCCAAGCTGTGCGGTATCTCGCTCAGCGTTCAGGCCAGAGGTGGCTGTTACATCCCGGTCGGCCATGTCGACCCGAACGGATATTCGGATGGCTTTGATTTTGATAATGAAGCGCAGGACTCCGCGGATCAGGTGCCGCTGGCGCAATTGCCGCTGGACCGGGTGATGACCATGCTCAAACCCCTGCTGGAAGACCCCGGCGTGATGAAGATCGGCCAGAATATCAAATATGATCTGCAGATGTTCTATCCGCATGACATCGAAATCAGCCCGATTGACGATACCATGGTCCTGTCCTATGTGCTCGACGGCAGCAAACACGGCCATGGCATGGATGAGCTGGCAACGCTGTTTTTAAACACAACAGCCAAAAAATACACCGATGTCTGCGGCAAGGGTAAAAACCAGATTACTTTTGATGAAGTGCCGCTTGATAAAGCGCTGGATTACGCGGCCGAAGATGCCGACATCACCTTCCGCCTGCACGAGCTGTTCAAGCCGCGCCTTGCCAAGGAAAAAATGGCCACGGTTTATGAAACGCTCGACCGGCCTTTGGTGCCTGTCATTGCCCGCATGGAATATACCGGTATCAAGATCGATCCCGTTGTCCTGAAGGGCATGAGTCAGGATTTCGCCAAAAAACTGAATGCGCTGGAGGCTGAAATTTTTGAGATGGCCGGACGAGCCTTTAATGTCGGCTCCCCCAAACAGATCGGTGATGTCTTGTTTGATGAAATGGGCCTGACCGGTGGCAAGAAAACCAAAACCGGCAGTTGGTCCACCTCGGTCGATATATTGGAGGTTCTGGCCGCTGAAGGCCATGAAATTGTCGAGAAAATCCTTGAATGGCGCAGCCTGTCAAAACTCAAATCCACCTATACTGATGCCCTGCCCGAACAGATCAACCCGAAAACCGGGCGGATCCATACCTCTTTCGGGTTGACGATCACCAATACCGGACGGCTGTCATCCTCGGATCCGAACCTGCAGAATATTCCCATCCGTACCGAAGCCGGACGTAAAATCCGCACCGCCTTTGTCCCGGAAGACGGCTATGAACTGCTCTCGGTTGATTACTCACAGGTTGAATTGCGTCTTGCTGCTGAAATGGCCGGGATTAAAGCCCTGCAGCAGGCGTTCAAAGATGGCGTTGATATTCACGCCATGACCGCCAGTCAGGTGTTTGACGTGCCACTGGATCAAATGACCCCGGAAATCCGCCGTGATGCCAAGGCGATTAATTTTGGCATTATCTATGGCATCAGCGGCTTTGGTCTGGCCAAACAGCTGGGCATCTCGCCCAAAGAGGCCGGGGCCTATATCAAGGCTTATCTCGCCCGTTTTCCAGAGCTTGACCAGTTTATGGAAGCCGCCCGCGAAGAAGCCCGTCAGCATGGTTACATTAAAACCCTGTATGGCCGCAAATGCGTGATTAAAGGCATCAATGATAAAAACGGCGCCATCCGCCAGTTTGCCGAACGGCAGGCGATTAATGCGCCGCTGCAGGGCACGGCGGCCGATATCATGAAACGGGCCATGGTCCAACTGCCCCCCGCCCTGCACAAAGCCGGACTGGGCGCGCGTATGCTGCTCCAGGTTCATGATGAATTACTGTTTGAGGTGCCTGTTGCTGAAAAAGAGAAAACCGAAAAACTGGTCATCGATATCATGCAGGGTGCGGCCAAAGGCCTTGAAACGCCGCTATTGGTCGAAGCCGGCTGGGGCAAAAACTGGGCCGAGGCACATTAAACCCACGCCCCATGACATAGGAAAATACGTGCCAGCGCGACATGAGGTCATGCCGGGCTGATACGCATATTTAGATTTTTAGATAAAAAATCAATCAGACAGAGATGTCCAGGCCGGCATTCTGCGACTCATTCGCAGCAGAAAGCAGTTGATCGGCCTTGGCACCACCACTGTTATTTTGAGAGCCTTCGGCCAGAAGCTTGGCAGCACCCTGATCTGCTTTTGTAGCAGTCTGGAGGCTTGCGATCGCTTGCTGCGCGGCCTGAGTTGAGCCGGCAGCACCGGCGGCATTAACAGACATGTAAAATCTCCTGTTTTTCGTTTTTACACCTCCCCACCCTAACAGGTTCAGGATTAAGGGGAGGTTAAGACATAAAAAACATGAGATTAAAATTACAGAACATCTTTTGCAGATTCCCTGTCTTCTGTTTTCTTCATCGGCCAGGGCAATGATAAAAATACCATATATACCAAAAGCGCTGATCCCGAAACTCTCATTATACCATCAAGCAGTATCATCTGCTCTACAGGGAAAGAAAGATAGGAGCCGCCGAACAGGTATAGAGCAAAGGCAAACAGCAACCATAAGCCTATGGCAATAATCAATGTCGGGGACTGGCCAAAAGAATTGGCCCGCATGGCGCATAAAGCAATCATGCTGGCATACCCCAGGAAGGTGGACAAAACGACGAGTGAAAAGAAAAAAAAGCCTTCGAAAGTTGAAAGGTCACTAAACAACATTATCAGTTTGAGCGTACAAAAGAATATCAATGCACCAAAAATCTGAAATTTAAAACTACTGATCACAGGCCAGTTTTCTGTGCTGACGGTCAGATTCATAGCAGCCTACATTCAAAACTATTCAGATATACTTAGACCGTAATATTCAGATTGGTGCCGCGCGATCCTGATGCGGCAAGGCTGGCGCCGTCTTCGGCGGCTTGGGTGAGCATTTCGGCAGCAGCCTGTTGTGATTCAACGGCGGCTTTCATACTGGCAACGGCCTGCTGCATGGCTTGTGTTGTTCCAACAGCGGCGGCGCCGGCGGCGGCAATAGACATTAAGTAACTCCCCTTTTTTAATCCCCTAGCTCCTCCCAGTGTAACCGGAAAAACTTAAAAGCGCATTAAAAAAGCCCGGCGGGAAATCCGCGCCGGGCTTTTTCTTGAAACTGATATACCGTTAGGCGGTTTTCAGATCAGCTGCACATGTTTTACCACGGCTATCTTCAAGGTCGAAAGTAACTTTCTGACCTTCGTCAAGCGTCTGCAGACCTGCGTCGCGAACAGCAGTGATATGAACGAATACGTCCTTACCGCCGTCATCCGGAACGATGAAACCAAAACCTTTTTCTGGGTTAAACCATTTTACTGTACCTGATGCCATTATTGGCCTCCTTAGATTATTTTTCAGGTTGAACAAAGACTCAAGGCCAAAGCATCATTAATAGTCGTATTCGATTAGTCGTGTTCGAGTCGTCGTCTTCGAGTTATTAAGTCAATTAGCGTTGTGTCAACAAGAATAATATGACACGTTTTTCGTTTTCGTCAACAGGATTCGGATAATTGATTGCAGTCCGGCGTAAATTTGGCTATAAAAATGGGATATTTATCGGCGCAGATAGGATCCATCATGTCCAATACACCACCACCACTCGATTTCCCGGTTTCATGGGAAGAATTCCACCGCCACTCCAAGGCACTGGCCTGGCGTCTGGTTGAAAAAGGCGACTGGAAAGGCATTATCGCCATCACCCGCGGCGGCATGGTTCCGGCGGCAATTATTGCCCGTGAACTTGATATCAAACTGATCGAAACCTTCTGTATTTCCAGCTATGACCATCAGGACCAGCGCGAATCCAAAATCCTTAAAGGATTCGAAGACGAAAATGATGGCGAAAACTGGTTGATCATTGATGATCTGGTCGATACCGGCAACACCGCCAAAATTATCCGTGAAAAACTGCCCAAGGCCCATATTGCCACGGTCTATGCCAAACCGGACGGCCTGCCGATGGTCGATACGTTTATTACCGAGGTCAGCCAGAACACCTGGATCCATTTCCCCTGGGATATTGAATTAAAATTCAGCCAGCCTATTGCCGATATGCGTAATCTGGGATAAAAACAGGACAAATAATCAAAGAAAAAGAGCCCTTCGATGAATCTTGAAACCAACAAAATTTTTGCAGCTATTCTGATCGCCGGCATTTTTGCCTATCTGGCCGGTTTTGTCTCCGAGTTGATTTACCATGACAGCGATACTGTAGAAAATGGCTACACCATCGAGGTTCCGGAAAGTGAAACCGCCGGTATGCCTGCCGAGACTGAACCTGCCGGCCCCGACCCGATCAATGATCTGCTGGCGGATGCCGATGTCGAAAAAGGTCAAAAGCTGTCCCGCGCCTGCGCGGCCTGCCATACCTTTGAAAAAGGCGGCGCCAACGGCCTTGGCCCTAATCTTTGGAATACGGTTGGCAACGAAAAAGGCAGCCATGATGATTTTGCCTATTCCGATGCTATGAAAGATAAAGGCGGTGTTTGGAACTATGAAGATCTAAACCAGTTCCTTTATAAACCAAAGGCTTACATCCCCGGCACCAAGATGAACTTCCCCGGCATGCAAAAGACCGGTAACCGCGCGGATATGATCGCCTGGCTTCGCACCTTGAATGATAATCCGCCGCCCCTGCCCTGATTTTCAATTTAAACCGGCAATCGGGTGATTTTCGGCCTGCTTTATACAAAGACCGGGCCCGACTTGCGTGCTTTTATTTTATTTTAAAAGCGGATAACCCAACAAATACATAAAACTGGCACAGTTACTGCATTATGTTAAAACACATAACCAGTAAGGAGAAAACCATGTTTTATAATCATTCGCAACGCGCACAAGTCATCCCTGATCAAACCGGCTATTATGCGGTGTTTATCCGTTTAAGCGGTAAATTTCAAAAACACGTCGTCAAGGCACGCTCGGATTTTGATGCCGCCCTGAAGGTCAAAACAATGACAGGGGCAATGCCCGCCAGCGATTCGGATGTTGTCGGGCCCCTGCCCAGTTCATCACATGGCTATGATAAAATGACCCGTGATATCTGGCTCGGCAAATAACGCCCTGTACAGTACAGAGCGTTATTAACCACGGATTTTATTGATAAAGTCGTTAATCCAGTCAAAGGCTGTAAGAAACGGACCGTGATCGCCCCGTTCCTCTTCTTTAAGACTTTGCTCATAGCGATCCGCATATTGCCGGGCATAGTCCTTTGATTCGCTGAGTGCCTTGTCCAGATCAACCTGTGTCAGGGCATTCATATTCATCAGCTTAAGCAGCTTTTCTTCCTGAAGGGCATATTCGCCGTCAGACCAGACCAGAAGGCGCCCATAATACACCAGCATGCTGCGATCGACAGGCTCGGTAATGTCCGGCAGCAATGCTTCGATATCCGGGGATTCTTCCATATCTTCAAGCAACTGGGTTCTTTGCTCCGTTGAAAAAGGCAGGCTCTCCAGCTTTTTCATGATGAAATCTTTTTCTTCCTGCGTGACGACATGATCGGCATGGGCCAGCGCGATAATAGCGCGCCACATTGTATAACGACTGTTTGAAATTGGTTCGGACATGACTTTTTCCTTTTAAAATTCCTTTCCGTTGATTATAGAGAGAGCATAGCAAACAACCAATGAAATTTTTATGTCTGTTTCAGCCAAAGATTTAAAAACACAGTATATCGAGCAGCTTTACGCGGCAGAAACACCGGATATGGTCGCTGCCCGTGAAAATATTGCCGCGCATGATTTTCCCATCCATATCAGCCCGGCTGAAGGCCGGTTGCTGCAACTGATCATTAAAATGGCCGGTGTTAAATCCATTGTTGAAATCGGCACGCTTGGGGGGTATTCAGCGCTCTGGCTGGCGGGTGCCCTGCCGCCCGGCGGGCACATCTATACACTGGAACATGACGAAAAACGGCAAAAACTGGCCCGGGCGAGCCTGTCTGACCGGGAAAATATTACCCTGATTCCGGGCGATGCCAAAGAAACCCTGCCCGCTTTATCGCAGAAACACGGGCCGTTTGATATGGTCTTTATTGATGCCGATAAAAAAAGCTATCTTGATTACCTGAACTGGGCCGATACAGGCATCCGGCGCGGCGGTCTGATCATTGCCGATGATACGCTGCTCGAGGGGGCTGTTTATCTGGATACGCTGCCGGGACGGGTTCGGCGCACGACACGTGATACGCTGCGTGCCTTTAATGAAAAGCTTGCCGATCGCAGCCGTTATGACAGCCTACTCTGGCCGACTGATGCCGGGCTGACGATTGCCATTAAGGCCTTCTAGATTTTAACTGATATTTCTTTGGTTTGTCCTGACGCATGGCTTTTTGCAGGCACAGCCGGGTTTTGAATTCATCCAGTTTTTCCTCTTTACCGTCGAATTCTTCATGACGCAGGTGGGCTTTAATAAACTGCCAGGCATTATCTTCCTGCTTTTCCCACAGACGGGGATTCAGAATAACATCGATCTGCCCCCGGGTTGCCAGAATTTGCAGAATGCTATTATGGCGTTTATCTTTTTCCTGCAAATCCTCTATTCGCAAAGGATCCTTGGCAGCCTGCCGGTGCGCCAGATAAAGGTCAAACTGATCACTTTGGGCGGCAACAACAATCACGGGCTCTTGTAACGGCCCTCGCTTGATCTGCTCCTGATTTTTATAATTTTCAAAAAATTTGGGGCTGACCTCTATTTTAACAGAGCGGTATTTATATTTTTTCAGGTTATAATAGACGGTCGGCATCATCGTGCCTTCCATCTTATTCCGGGCCGTATTTACAATTTCTTCTTCATGTTTAAGAGGATTAAAACCGGCCCCCATCAGCAAATCCAGCATACTGTCATCGCAATTATGAAGCGCAGATTTGACCAGATCGAAACCAACTTTGGTAAAACCGCAATCTGTTTCCAGAAAACGCTTCACGACATTCCGGTGACGTTTTTTAACAGCCATCCTAAGGGCACTGGATTGATTTAAATCCGCCGTCGCCCCTGCCGTCAACAGGCGGTCAACAATCACAACATTGCCTTTTCTGGCCGCGATTTCCAAAGCCTCACCATCCATAGCATTCGGATCCGCCCCTTTATCAAGCACCGCCTGAACGATTCCGATATAGCCCCGCTCTGTCGCCCGTATCAATATGTCATCTAAAAAATCGGCTTCTATTTTGCCATTGTCAATAAGGCCCCGCGCCGTCGCCGGATCCCCGTTATCCATCGCGGTGATAAGAGCCGTCAGAGCGCCGGACTGCGCTGCATCGTTAAATTGTTTTCGCTTGGTCATATGAAATATTATACCTCAAAGACGTGATAAAAACATATAAAATTTTATATAAAAGAAAAGCTTTGTTAAAGGGCTATCGGTTAGACTAGAGTTAAAACCATAGGAAACAGAAAAATAAAAAAATGCCTATAAACGTACTTGGCCGGGATGGCCCCAATCTGATCAGGTTGCATATGGAGCAACAAGCCAGCGAGCGTGACCGCTGGAAACTGCTGCGCATCAATGGCTTTGAAACCGCCCCGGATCTGATGCCGGACGCACTGCTCAGCCAGATAACCGAAAAATTTTCTGAACATGAAGGTAAAATAACCGCGACAGAAAACCTTGTCATGCTTCTGATCCGTCTGGATGCCGAAAAAACCACCAAAGATTTCCTGCAAGACGTAAACCGTATGCTGCCCGAGGGCAATATCGGCCGCGTTACAGAAAACAAAGGCAAGAAAACTGATATAAAGAAAATCACCCTGACAATTGAACCCATTGATGGCGTGGCATCCGGCAACCTGTTAAAACAGCGGGCGGAACGTTTGGAAAAGCGCGCGCTTATTATCGATGATGATGATTTTATTCGCGGCGTCTTTTCGGCTTCCCTGGCCGATCAATTCAAGATCATTGAACTTGATAGCGGTGCCGAGGCCGTTGATGCCTATAAAGAACACCAGCCCGATATCGTCCTTCTGGATATTCATTTGCCGGACAAAACAGGCTTTACAATACTGGAACAGCTGCTTGACGAAGACAAAGATGCCTATGTCATTATGGTCAGTGCTGACAGTGTTGAGAAAAATGTGCTCCAAGCCAAACACAGCGGCGCGCAGGGCTTTATGACCAAGCCCGCCCGCAAGGAAAAACTGCTGGAATATATCAGCCGCTGCCCGACCGTCGACTATGCCAAACTCGCGGCCGGCAGTGGGTCAGAATAAAGCAAGCCCACAGCGTCCTCTCTCAGATATCAGATAAAACACCCGTACGCGTACAGTTATTTTTGTAATACCAGGCTGAAGCCATGCCAGTGTTTTGCCCGGTCATGGGCATCATGGCCATCATATTCGTCTTCTTTAAAAAACAGGGTCTGGCTGAAGGGTTTTATCATTTCTTCAACCTCTGCCCGGGTCAGGAACGACATATCCAGCACCTTGTGATTCCAGCTGTCATCTACGCCAAATAAATGTCCGGCAAAAACACCGCCGGGCGTCAAAGCATCAAAAATTTTCTGCCATAAATCCTGCAGATCCTCCGGCGGACAAAACGGCAGCGCCAGACTGGCATTGATGAAATCACAGTGCGGCGACATATCTACATCCTGAAACCGTGCCTGACGGGTTTCAAGATTCTCGGGATGCGACAAATTGTCCCGGTTTTCCAGACGTTTTAATCCTTCGGCAGACTGGTCAATGGCCAGCACCTTAAAGCCGGCGTTCAGCATATGAACCGTGTCATTACCGGTGCCGCAGCCAAGATCGACAGCCCGCCGCCCGTTACCGGCGCCCAGATGGGCCAGCGCCTGCTCGAGAGTGATACGCATCGGCGGATCAACGACATTATCAAAAAACGCCGTCCAGTCCCAATCGGCGCTATAATTTTTCTTTTTTTCAGTCATCGGCGCAGCACTCCGCCAGCGGTTCATACCAGTCGGGGATAAGCCCCGCCTCTATCCGGCTGGGATCATTGAATGGCGGTTTTAACGCCCCTTTGAAATAGGTCCGGACCAGATCCTGCCAGTATACGCGATCGGGATACCCATGCCAATCACACCAGGATTTAAACCATATTGTACCGGCCTCGACATGAGTGATTTCATCATCATGGATAATTTGCAGTATTTCAGCCGTCTTCCGGTCATCCTGCTGCTGCATGGTGGCAATCATCGCCGGGGTAACATCAAGGCCGCGGGCTTCCAGAACCATGGGCACAATGGCCAGTCTGGCGGCAAAATCATCAGCCGTGACCAGCGCCGATTCCCACAACCCGTCATGCGCGGGCAAATCCCCGTATGCGGCCTCCAAATCCTTCAGACGGGCCTGCAAAAGTAAAAAATGTTTGGCTTCATCATCGGCGACTTTGACCCACTGGTCGTAAAACAGACGCGGCAGCGAAAAGCCCGGCGCTTCGTTATCCTCCGCATAAGCAGCATAGCGGCCAATAATATCCCAGGCCAGATCAATGGCGTTCAGTTCAATATGGGCCAGCGCGTGGAGCAAGGCAACCTTACCGGCCTTTGATCCCGCCTTGCGCCGCTTTGGCATTTTGGTCGCCGGCCGCAGCTCCGGTTTTAACGGGCGTGCCGGACGATCGGGCAAGACTACAGTGCCAATTTCATAGATACGCCCTTCACGCCATTGGCTGGCCAGCGCCCGCGTTTTATGGGCTTTGTCTTCAGGCTCTGGCGTTGTTAAAACATCAAGCGCCGCATCGCAAAGCGTCTTTGACGTCATGGCCGCCCCCGATACCACAGTAAAAAACTGACCAGAAAATTGGCAAGGCCGAGGGTCAAGAAAATTTCGGTAATCAACAGATCAAGCGCCAGCATCGCCATGGTAATCAGGGCGCCCGCCACCATAAAAACAGCATTGAGAATATTATTGGCCGCAATGGTCCGGGCGCGAAATCCCGGCAGGCAGCGGGTCTGCATCACCGCATAAAGCGGCACAACATAAACACCGCCGGATATCGATATGCCCAGCATCGCGCCCAGAATGGCCCAGCTTTGCGGCTGGCTTAAAAATTCAAGCAGGGTGATATAGGCCGCATCCTCGGCCAGCGCCGGGGCCAACGGTGCGGGCGCGACCAGATACAAAAGCGAGGTAAACACGGCCATACCCAGCGCCCCGGTCCCGGCCAGCGTGGCTTTGATCTCCCCCTTCAACAGGCGGTTACAAACCAGAGAGCCCAGGGCGATACCAATCGAAAAAATGGTCAGAAACAAAGTCACGACATCTTCATTGGCGCCGATAATATCTTTGCCGAAAATCGGAAACTGGGCCAGAAAGACAAAGCCGACCAGCCAGAACCATGAAATACCGACAACGGCCTTAAACACCTGACGGTTACGCCGGGTCTCGCTGATAATATGCCAGGCCTGGGCGATAAAATTATAGCTGATTTTCAAATCCGGCGCTGCCGGCAATGTTGGCGGAATGGCCCGGCTGCACAGCCAGCCGATCACCGCGATCAGAATAACGATGGAGGAGACAATGGCAATACCGCCGCTTTTTAACACCAGAACGCCGCCCAGAATCGTGCCCAGCAAAATGGCCAGAAAGGTTCCGGCCTCAACCAGGCCATTGCCGCCGATCAGTTCCTCTTCATGCAGGTGATCGGGCAGGATGCTGTATTTCAGCGGCCCAAAAAAGCTGGATTGCGTGCCCATCAGAAACAAAACCGTCAGCAGCAGATAGACATCCTGCAAATAAAAGCCCAGCGCCGCGGCCAGCATCAGGACAATTTCACAGAGTTTGACAGAACGGATCATCCGCGATTTTTCATACTTGTCCGCCAGTTGCCCGGCAATGGCCGAAAACAAAAAGAACGGCAAAATAAAAATCCCCGCCGCGGCGGTGACCAACAACCGGGCATCCATATCGGCCTGATCCGCCGCGACATAGGTGATCAGGATGACCAATGCATTCTTGTAAACATTATCATTAAAAGCCCCCAGAAACTGGGTCAGGAACAAGGGCAGAAACCGCCGGGCTTTTAAAATGTCAAATTGCGAATGGGGCATGATTTTATCTAGCAGATTATCGGGCCGGACGCTACCGGGGAATTCTAAAGGCTTTTAATACAGAGTTAACAGATGCGGCTTATACTAAACGCGGGAGAACATCCGGAATAATTCAAATGGCAGATTCAACCACGCAACAGACCACCGCCCTCTGGCCCCGGATACGGGATTTTATCCGTAATATTCTGGGCCGCTATCAGTTGTTTGTTGTGTTGTTCCGCTGGGATAAAGTCTATCGCCGCGAAGTCGTCGTCACCATCTTGGCGCTGCTTTTGATTAATTATTCCATTCTGGATATGGACAGCCCCTATGACATCATCGCCCTGATTGTTGAAGGCATTATTATCTGGCTGCAGCTGGGCAATGAATTTTCAATCCTGCCCAAAGAATACCGCCCGCATCAGCAGGGCCTGCGCCTGTCGGCAAAGCCTGTCACCTATTTCACTCATGGCGATGTTACCATGCCCTTTGCCGCGGTCAAAGCTCCGCCATCTGAAGAAAATCTGAACATGTATAATCCCTTTAAAGGACAAAATGTTCATCCCGAAACCGGCCTGTGCAGTGATTTTCTAAACGATCATCTGATAACGGCAAAATTCATTGGTTACGAAGTGCGGGCGCAAATTGAAAACTATATCTCCTCCGTCCACCAGATCCGCTATCTGGCCATGCGCGTGGCCAATAAAAAACAACATACGACCAATGGCGAAAAACTCTGTCTGGATGCCACCGCCGCCAGCCTGATTTACGATACACCTGTTCCGGTGCGCAAGGCACGGTATTTTGATGCCCTGCTCACCGCGGAAGCCTTCAGAACCCGTATTTACGGCGAAAACCTCCGCGGCGTGGTTGAGGTCAATACCGATATGACCCAATATTACCCCGTCGAAAGCAGCCAAAAGGATAAAGCCCCGCGGCTGGCCGATGATTACTATCGGCAGGTGTCCGGCCATATCGGGGCCACCTCCCTGCTGATCAGCGAAAACCAGAAAGTCATCTGCCTGTTTCAGGGCAGCGGCAAAGCGCTTGAGGCTGACAAGGTGCATCTGGGCGGCTCCGGATCAATGGACTTTAAAGATGCCCGTCAAAACAGCGGCGAAGACCTGCGCCATGCTGTCCGCCATTGTATGGCCCGCGAAACAGCAGAAGAAACCGGCCTGAAATCACATGCTGAGGAAATCTATGACAATACGCTGATCACCGGATTTTTCCATTGGATGGATCGCGCGGCCAAGCCTGAATTCTCCGGCCTCACCCGGGCCGGATCAATCAATTTTGCCGGGCAGAGCCGGTTGGACGGCGATGAAATCGTCCGGCTTGAGGAAATCCCTGTCACCCTGAAAACACTGGATAACTTCAACGACGTGCTCGCCTATGTTATTGAGCATAAGATCAATATCTCATTATCATCCCTGATGGCTTTGCACCGGATGACCATTATTGCCGGATATACTGGACCGGACGCAACGCCAGACCAGCGGCGAATTTATGATCAGGTGCATGATTTCTTGTTTTCCGGGCCTTTATAAACAAACAAAAACCGGATGCATTTGAAAACAATGATACCGGACAATATCGCCGCGGGCCATAGGAAGGAAAAAAACGACATCTGAGAGAAAGAATCCTGCAGGCCATGACCTGGACGTAAAATCAGTTGTGAAGCCGCGATCAGGTGTATAATTATACCGTACACGCCCCCGTAAAAGTACAGCGCCCATTTGGAAGCATGATCTATCCATCCTTTCTTCCAATAATTGGACAGAAAAATGATAAAAATCCCGATCAAATTAGGCATAAAAGTTACTATGAAAGTAACTACAAATACAGGAGCTGAGGCAAGGATAAGTGAGCCGATAAAACCTTCAATGGCCTGCGAGATAGGATATTTAGATAATCCACCAAGAAAGCCAGCAATCGCAAAATTCAGCGCCGATAAAGCACCGGCGCATATCCCGCTAAACAAGGCAACAGGAAAGGCCAACAGCGCCGCCCAAAACAAAGCTTTAATATATGCGACCATCAAAAAACCTAAAATATCAGAACCAGACCATTCTCAGCATAGATAGGTTTTATCACTTTGAAAAGCTTACACGCCGCCTCTGTATAAAACCGGCATTGGATAACGACAGAGTAAGGCCCTAACTTAAAAACGATATCCAGAGTTTTGGGCAAATTTCAGAGATCATTTTCTGTTATTCTACAGAATTCTCTTATCGACACGCAAAAACGCGCCAGCCCCTATCAGAAAACAAAAAAGAACCAGAACGGGCAAATTCATATTCAAAATGACACAGCGGTTTATCCGATTTATCGCATGTCGTTCTAAATTTATAGAACGCAACACATCCTGCTGCCCTATGCACACCGCATCTATTTTCTCGCCTGCTTTGTAAGGAAATGCATAGCTATAGGGGAAATCAACGATATCCTTCACAATTGTGCCATCTGCCAAACTGAATTCAATGACAGGGCTACGAAGGCGCCCATATTGCCCTTGTGCAGAACTTTTGCCGACAACTGTAACGGAATAGTCCGCCTGAATAGCCCCTAGATTTCTAGACGCCTTGTGAGGTAAAAGAAAAGCAAGGAGTTAAAGAAATGACAGGACGTATAAAATACACAGAAGAGTTTAAAC
>JBNJDW010000020.1:0-15489 GCA_051745265.1 Pseudomonadota bacterium | reverse complement strand
GTTTCGACATTATAACCACGGTCACGAAGCTGCTGTGCTGTTTTAAGCGCCGTTTCTCTGGCATTTTCAGAAGGCAGCACGACCAGAATGTCAGCCGGCGATTTGCGAAGAGCCTTGTCGAAATATCCCTCGTCTAACAATAAGGCGAAAAGCCGGGTAAAGCCAATCGATATACCGATTCCGGGCAGCTTTTTATTGATATAGCTACCGGCCAGATCATCGTAACGCCCGCCGGAGCCAATGGCGCCAAAAGGAATATCTTTGAAATAGGCCTCCAGAATCGTACCTGTGTAATAATCAAAGCCCCGGACAATCGACAGATCGACCTTGATAGCGCCTTTGGGAAGATGGGCAAGGCTTTTAACAACAAAGCTTAATTCGTCCAATCCCTGTTGCAGCAAAGGATCCTCAATGCCAAGCGCTTTGACCTGATCGACAAAATCAGTGCCTTCGCAGCGTATTTCGGCCAGAGCCAAGGATTTTTCGGCGAGAGGCTGTGACAGTCCGGCCTCATCCATCAAGGCTGAGATCACGCCATCCGGTCCGATTTTATCCAGTTTGTCCAGAATACGGGTCGTTGTCACAATATCAGGCACGCCAAGGCCGTTCAGGTAACCTTGGAGGATTTTACGGTTTGATAAACGCAGTTCAACCGGCGGAATATCAAGGGCCTGATAGGCCCGATACATGATCTCCGGCATCTCTGCATCGAAGTGTAGCGGGAGTTCATCAATATTAATGACATCAATATCGCATTGGCAAAATTCACGGTAACGGCCTTTTTGCGGGCGTTCACCGCGCCATGATCTTTGGATCTGATAGCGTTTAAAGGGAAAAACCAGATCATTAAAATGCTGCGCCGTATAACGGGCAAAGGGGACAGTCAGATCAAAATGCAGGCCAAGGCGGGCTTCTTTGCTTTCGTCTTCATCCGCTTGCAGCCGGGTCAGGGTATAGATTTCTTTATCGGTTTCACCTTTGGCCAGCAGGACATCCAGAGGTTCAACCGATGGCGTTTCAATATTACAAAAACCGTAAGATTCAAAGACGGAACGGATTTTATCCATCCATTCCAATTCAATCATACGGTATTCCGGCAGCCATTCCATATAGCCGCTGACCGGTTTGGGTTTGTAGATTTTCTTTTTGTCCGCCATTTTATGCTCCATTTTCTAAACTGTTTTACAGCAAAGACGGATGGTTTTCCATTGTAAAAAGCGATTTAGCGCTTTGGCTCGAACAAATCGGCCAGTTCGTTGACCAGCGTACCGCCAAGCTGTTCGGCATCGGTCAGGGTAACCGCCTGTTTGTAATAGCGTGTGACATCGTGACCAATGCCAATGGCCATCAGCTGTACGGGACTTCGCGTTTCAATCCATTCAATGACAGCGCGAAGATGCGCTTCCAGATAGCCGCCTGAATTGGCCGACAGGGTCGAATCATCAACAGGCGCACCATCGGAAATCACGATCATAATCCGCCGTTGTTCAGGGCGCCGGGCCAAACGGCTATGCGCCCATAATACGGCCTCGCCATCTATATTTTCCTTAAGCAGTCCTTCGCGCAGCATCAGGGCCAGATTATCGCGGGTGTGCCGCCAGGGTTTATCGGCGCTTTTGTAAATAATATGGCGCAGATCATTCAATCGCCCGGGATGAAGGGGTTTGCCATGTGACAGCCAATGTTCACGTGACGCGCCGCCTTTCCAGGTGCGGGTGGTAAAACCAAGAATCTCGACCTTCACGCCGCAGCGTTCCAGTGTCCGGGCCAAGATATCCGCGCTCATCGCGGCAATGGTGATCGGCCGCCCCCGCATAGAGCCGGAATTGTCAATCAGCAGGCTGACCACCGTATCGCGGAATTCCATCTGGCTTTCCATTTTGTAACTGAGCGGCCAGTTGGGATCAGCGATAATTCGTGACAGCCGCGCACTGTCAAGTACGCCTTCTTCCAGATCAAATTTCCAGTGTCGTTGCTGTTGGGCCAGTAATTTACGCTGTAGACGGTTGGCAAGCCGTGAAATAATACTTTGCAGCGGTACAAGCTGTTTATCGAGGATTTTACGCAGCTGACGCAGTTCGATATCATCACATAAGTCTTCTGCCGGAACGATTTCATCAAAACCCGTGGTATAAACGCGATAGGCGGTCATATTGCCGGATTCATCGATGAATTGCCGCGCATATTCCGGTACGCCCGAGGCGCTGGCATCGTCTTCAGCCTGTTCTTCACCGCTGTCAGGGGAATCTTCGGTTCCGACATCTGTTTCTGCGCCGTCTTCCGGTGTTACCTCTTGTTGTTCATCCGGTGACATAGGCATGCCGTTGGCATCCTCACCACCGCCTTCCTCTGTTTGCTCGTGATCGGTTTCGTCTTCGGGCTCTGCACTGTCATCGGCAGCTTTACTGGCCGATTCTGTGGCGGCCGGTCGGGCAGACAGGCCCAGCTGTTTCATCAGTTCATAAACCTGTTCACCGAATTTCTGTTGATCGGGCAGGTATTCTGACAGGAAATCAAGATCAACCTCTGCAAATTTGCGTTCAAGATGAGGCTGCCAGATGTCTATGATATTGCGTGCGGATTTTGGGATTTCTGACTTTGTAAAGGCGGCATAGGCCATCAGGCGCAGGGCTTCATGGAGCGGGGCGTCTTCGCGGTTGCGGGCCCGGTCAAATCCCTGGGCCTGTGCGTGATGTTCATGCAGGTGATCAAGGTTGCGGGCTACACCGGCCATTTTCTCGGCGCCCAACGCTTCGTAGCGGGCTTGTTCCAAAGCTTCAAACAAGGCTTTGGATTCATTATCTTCCGGCGCGATTTTGCGGTTAAGATCAGAATTATGATAGCGGAGCTTTAAGGCAATGCTGTCGGCATAACCACGAAGGGTTTCATCACTGTCACTTTGTTTTAAATCCGGCAGGGGCAGGATAATTTCCCGCTGTCCTTCGACAAGATGGCTGCCGGAGAAGGTGATCTCAAGCTCGGGTTTTTCCGACAGCGCCTTGATGGCCGCAACAGTGGCGGCTTTAAAACGGTCTGCATGATCAGTTTTTTCTGACATCTTAAAAACGTGTTTCTTTTGGAAGATCAGGGCGG
This sequence comes from Pseudomonadota bacterium, assembly GCA_051745265.1. Taxonomy (GTDB): domain Bacteria; phylum Pseudomonadota; class Alphaproteobacteria; order Micavibrionales; family CSBR16-224; genus JBNJDW01. The sequence continues at coordinate 12,396 of JBNJDW010000020.1, read as the reverse complement.
CGGGACCATTCCGACCAGGACCCATCATAAATCGATGTGTCTTTGATTCCCAACTCGTAAAGGGCGAGGGCGGCAACGCAAGCCGTAACACCGCTGCCGCAGCTTGTTGTTACAGGTTTTTTCAGGTCAATGCCCGCCTGCTGGAACAGGTTTTCTGTTTCCTGAGGTGATTTGAGCTGTCCCGTAGAAGGGTTTAGCAGTGATACAAAAAACAGATTCTGGCTGCCGGGAATATGGCCATCCTGTTCAAATCGTCCGTGATCGCGAACGTCCAGAACTTGAAAATTCTGTGTTGTGATATTATCGCGGATATTTTCAATCTTTTTGACAAGGCTACCATCAAAGCGGGCCGTGAAATTGCCCGCCTGAATACGCCGTTTGGGGCGTTTTACGGTTTTACGGGTTTCGGCAATCCATTTTGGCAGGCCACCGTTTAAAACCCGGACATTATCATGGCCGAAAATACGAAACATCCACCAGACCCGCGCAGCGGCCAGAGCCATGCCTTTTGTATCATAGACAATGACCTGATCTTCGTTATTGATGCCCAGCGCCCGGACTTCTTTCTCAAATAAGGCCGCTGGCGGCAGCATATGCGATTGAGAGGTATTCGGATCAGCAATTTTATCAATATCAAAGTAACCGGCCCCTTTGATCCGTTGCCCCTGTTCATCCGGGGCAGGGAATGTGGCATCAAGAATTTTGACGTCATTCCGATCCATGATGTCTGCAAGTTCAGTGGTTTCGATGAGTGCTGACATGGTTGATCTTTCTGTCAGGTGAATTTATGCGTTTACCAAAACGATGATAGCAGGATAATTATAGAATGATTAGGCGCTGTGACAATTTTTTTATGCAGGCTGATCAGGGTCTTTGTTGGCTTTGAACCAGTTCAGGGCCAGAACGGTCTGTGCGTGGTACAGCTTATGTGAATCGAGCAGGCTGTATACCTCCTTGCGCGGCAGGCAGTGTGTTTTGATTTCCTCGCCCTCATGGGCAATGCCAAATAGTCCTGTTGCCGGATTGCCGGGAATTTCAGCGTAATAGATAAAACATTTTTCGGTGATCCGGCCAGAACTTGAATACACGGCGGCAATCTGATGGATGTCCTTTAAGGTAATGCCGGTTTCCTCTTCAACCTCTTTAATCGCGGTTTCTTCGGGGGATAATCCGTAATCAATCATACCTGCCGGTGCTTCCAGAATAAAAGGATTGTCTTCACCGTTAAAATACGGCCCGGTCCGAAACTGTTCACAAAACAGAAATCCGTCCTGATCGGGGGCGTAAAGCAGGACAACAACAGAATCCTGTGTATGGACAACCTCCCGGTTCATGGGGGCGGCGTATTCGATGTTTTCTTTTAAGCTCGGCACTTCAAGATCATATTCCTTAAGAAGATTAAAGCCGGAAGAAAGTATCTTTTCATTGAGAATCCGTACCATAAGCCTGCCCGCTGCCTGTTATTGTTGTTTATTGTGTTTAACGGATTTCAGGGCTGAATAAAACTGAAATATTAGATATATTATGCCATAATGGATGAATGCAGATGCAAAAATTAACGCCAGAACTGCTGTTAACCGCCTACAGCCGCGGCATGTTCCCGATGGCCGACAGCGCCGAGACGGAAGACGTATATTGGTATGACCCTGAAATGCGGGGGCAATTGCCGATCCGACATTTGCATGTGCCAAGACGGCTGCGCAAAACGCTGCGTAAAAACCCTTATCAAATCGGCTTTAATATTGATTTTCCGGCTGTGATTGAAGCCTGCGCTCTGCCGGCGGCCAATCGTCCGGAGACATGGATCAACAATCCGATCAGGGAAGCCTTTCAGGCTTTGCATCGGGCCGGATATGCCCATTCTGTTGAGGCCTGGTATAAAAATGAACTGGTTGGCGGTCTTTACGGGCTTGCGATCGGCGGGGCCTTTTTTGGTGAAAGCATGTTTTCAACGGCAACAGATGCCAGCAAGATTTGTCTGGTCCATCTGACGGCACATTTGGCCCGTCAGGGATTCGTGCTGTTGGATACGCAGTTTATTAATGAGCATCTAAAACAGTTTGGTGTGTATGAATTACCGCGTGATGAATATCTGGTGCGGTTAACCACGGCCATTCATCAACAGGTTCAGTTTGTACCGGAATCTGTTTCAGCATCCGGTTCAGAAGAGGATTCTGATTCGCTGTCGGCTTCCGGTTCGGAATTTTCGTTGGACCCCGGTTCTGCCGTCTCATTCTCATCAGATAAATTTGTTGTTGATTCATTTTTGCAATCAATGACCCAGACATCATAAACAGGGTGATCCATTGCCGACAAAGCCGGGCTGGAGGCAAAGACCCAGCCGCTGAAAACCCACCGTGATTCATCAACATTGATATCTTTTTCCCAGACTTCCATAAAGGCCGCGGCCTCCGGCGGATCTATCGGATCTGATTTCCGGCAGGCCCGAATGCGGATATAGAGGTTCTGACCAAAACGGACAGTCTGATCAATAGGCACTTCAAAGGTCTGAATACGGCCTGACACCTTGTCGAGGCCCCGCAATTTGGCTATTTCCCTGTCGGTCATTGCGGCCAGCGCGCATGAGGCCATCAGAAGAAAGCCTGCCAGAAATACCAGAAACTGTCCTTTATTATGCGGCATTATTCAGTGCTTTCCAGCTCCCGGTTTTCTTCATTTTCAGGCTGTGAGCTCGATGTATCAAGAGTAGCCGGCGCGGCCTGTTTTGCGTCACCTTCGTCGTCATCATTATTGCCAGACATATTATAAATAGCCTTCCCCAGCAGGGCTTCAATACCCGGTGTGGACTGGGTGAATTCTATTGTATCGCCGGCTTGCAACATATCCATGTCACCGCCCGGCTCCAAAGACAGGTATTTACCGCCCAGAAGACTTGCGCTGTTGATCATGGCAGCGGTGTCATAAGGCAGTTGAACATCATCATTAATATTCATGGTGACAATCGCAAGATAGGTTTCTGTGTCCAGTTCAAAACCGGTCACTTTACCAACATTAACGCCGCTGACCCGTACCGGCGTGCCACGTTCAAGCCCATTGATCTGGGAAAATTTGGCTTTAAGCTCGTAACCGTGGGTCGGTTTAAGATCGGTCGTTTTTTGAAAGAAAAATACGAAGACAATGGCGACAACAAGGACAAAAGCCCCCAATATGGTTTCAACAGCGTTTCTTTGCATGGTAGAATCCTTAAATTTATATCGATAATGAGGGTTGTTTTACTCTGTTATTTCGGCGGTGTCCATGGTTCATAATCACCGGTGGATTTTTGGCGGGGTTCCGGGTTTGTTGGATGACCTTTGGGCAGATAGGCAAAGGCCGTACCGGTCTGGTTATCCTGATGCGGCTTTTGCCATTTCTGACGATAATGGCCTTCTCTGACATCTGGAAAAACATCTGTTTGATGGTGCAGCCAGCCATGCCATTCCGGCGGTACGCGGCTGGCTTCGATTTCACCGTTATAAACGACCCAACGACGGTCCAGCGCATGGCTGCCTTTTTTGGGCTTACGGCGGTAGTAGACATTGCCCTCGTAATCGGTGCCGACCTTTTCACCCTTACACAGGGTAAACAGGCCAATTTGAACCGTAGAGGAAACGCCTAACCAGGATTTAAGTTTCGAAAACATAAGCAGCCAACCTTTAGATTTTGTTTCAGTGAACTATAATTCAGATAGCGGTTTTCGCCAAGCCCGGATTTCGGTAATCCTTGTAAAAGTCCTATGTTTTATGTAACGATCAGTGAAATTTCAAACCCGAGTCGATTGATTTATGACTGATCCTGATACACAGCAGAACAGAAATATTCTGACGCTTTCAGCCGCAAGCCAAGATGCGCTGAAGGCGCTGGATCGCTTTTATCTGACCAGCCATCAGGATTACATCTTTAAAGCCGGACTTCAGTATCTTAAGCATTTGATCGATGATGTGATTAACAGCTGCGACCGGTCAGATCTCAGCGGTTTTAATCCCCTGCATAATCAGATGCTTTATGAAGCAGTCGTAACGGCGCGTGAGGCCGGCGCGCCGGATGGGTTGATCAAAGCGGCCATTGATCTGGCCCGTCAGGGATATGAAGGCGTCAGCGGTTTTGATGCCTTGTTGAAAATTTACTATGATATAGACCCATCAACAGCGCGGCTGGAATTGACTTTTGAGGATGCGGCGGTTGAGGCAGCCGTGACAGGCCGTGATGCCAGACGCGATATATCGCGCGGCCATATGCGGGCTCAGAAACTATGGCACAAAAGCCATGAATATCAATGGCAGGGCTGTGATATTGCGCTGCGTTTTAATCCTTCCATAGCACCGGAAACGATGCTGGTCGAAATTGATATGTCCTGTTTCGTCACGGCGGAAGGCGAGGTGCTGGAGGCTGATTTAAAGAATTTTCTGGCAGAGCAGTTAAGAGCCGGTGTTTTGGATTTCTCGCCCGTTAATCTGGGCGCTGCCGTGCTGAAGCTTGGGGTTGAATATAACAGCCCGGCCGGATATCAGTCGATGATGGCGCTCTCCGCCATTTTGTCTGCGGTCAGCGTTCTGGCCGCTGTTGAACAGGACAGTCAGCCGCGGGCCAAAGCCGCGCCGGATATGATGGATCAATTGGAGGGCTGGTTACAGCGCTTTACCACATCCTTTATCACCGGTCCAAAACGCCCACCGGTATTCAGACCAGACCAGATCCCATTGCCGCAGGTCAAGGTCTTGATCAAAAAATTGCAGCAAAGATGCGCTGAGGCGTTACTTAAAACCGTCCCGGCCAGGCTGCCCCGAATTGGGATTGATGATGCGGCGTCCTTGGCTTATGCCCCTGTTATTCAGCCGATTGTTTATTTGCCGAATGCGGAAGGCAGCGGATTTGAAAAACGCCTTGATCCGTTGTTTACCGCGCGGCTTGGCCAGTGGGGCTATTCTGAGAAAGCCTGTAATACAATCACAAAACATTGTCTTGGCCATGCCAGCCTGAAGGGTGCGCCTTATATCAATATTCAAACGCTGCGGGAAAAGGGGCTCTATCAGGCGCAGCTTGATACAATAGAATCCGGCATTGCGCAGGTCAGTGATATTCGTCACATGTTTAATAAATGGGTGTTGGGCGAAGAATTCTGCCAAAAGATTCTTGGTCTGTCGTCAGATCAGCTGAATAACCCTTTATTTGATATATTAGCCGGGCTGGGTTTTACCCAGGCAGAGATCAAGGCGGCAAACCTGTATTGCTGTGGCGCTGGCCGGTTTTCGGGCGCGCCGGATCTATCGTCGGAGCATGCCCGCATTCTGGATCAACACGCTTTAGAACCGGTGGAAGAGATTAATTTACAGGCCGCTTTGCAGGCTGTCTTAACCGGTGAGGTTGCCCTTGGTATTGCCGTCACGCATGATTTTTCTATTGAAGACATGAAAGATTTGAGCTTCCAAGCCTGGGGCGCAGGGCTACGGTATTGCCGTCTGGTCCGTGAGAAAAGCGGTTGGGATGCGCCCTTGCTCATGAGTGATTTTGATCAGGCGGATAAAACAGAAAACACCCCTGTCCAAAACCCCGCCAGCGATGTAGCATAAGGGCAAGAAGCAAAAAGGAATGATGATGCAGCCATCGTCTCAGTTATACTGTGCCATTGATACGCCGGATTTTGATCAGGCCTTAAGCCTTATCCGTAATATTCGCCCCTGGTTTCAGGGCGTTAAGCTGGGGATGGAATTCTATATGCGTTTTGGCAATGCCGGGATCCTTCAGGCGACCAGTATCGCCGGGCCTGAAAGCGCGCTGTTCCTAGACCTTAAATTACATGATATTCCCAATACGGTTGCAGGTGGCGTTGCGGCGCTGATGCCGTTAGGGCCCGAATTTCTGACTCTGCATACTGCGGGTGGACATGATATGATCAAGGCTGCGGCAGATACGGTTAAGGACCATAAAACCAGACTTCTAGGCGTCACGCTGTTGACCAGCTTGTCAGAGGACGATATCAGCTGTTTTTCAAACCATAGTATAAAAGACACCGTACTTAGGCTGGCAGCACCGGCAATCAAGGCGGGCTGTCATGGTCTGGTCTGTTCACCGCATGAAGTCGAAATCCTGCGGGCAGAATTTGGCAGTGATATAATTTTGATGGTACCGGGAATCCGGCCTGAGGGCAGTGCCGCCGATGATCAAAAACGTGTCATGACGCCGCAGCAGGCAATAACAGCAGGGGCGGATCATCTGGTGATTGGCCGTCCTGTCACGCGGGCTGAAGACCCGGCGCGGGCGGCTGAAAATATTGCCCGGTCACTTGAAAATGCGCGGGCTGCCTGATGGAAAATTATCATAATCCTGACTGTCTGGTTAAAATCTGCGGCCTTAATTCATCGGACACGGTAGAAGCCGCCGTCAACCTTGGCGCATCAATGCTGGGCTTTGTATTTTATCCCCCATCACCGCGGGCCATCAGCCCTGAACTTGCGACCGAGTTTGTCCGCCGGTTACCGACAGGGGTAAAAGCGGTCGGCCTGTTTGTTGAACCTGATGACAGCTGGCTGGAACAGGTGTTATCACAGGTGCCGCTGGATATGATTCAACTGCATGGTAATGAAACACCCGATCGGGTGGCAGAGGTTAAGGCCTATTACCCCCTGCCGATTATAAAAGCCGTTAAAATCGGCGATGCGGCAGATCTGGAAAATATTCTGAAATACCGGCACCGGGCAGATATTATTCTGCTGGATGCCAAACCGCCAAGCAATGTAACGCCGATGCTGCCGGGGGGGAATGGCATTGCCTTTGACTGGAGCTTGTTGGCGGATATGCCTTTGCCCGGGCCGTGGATGTTGTCCGGTGGTTTGGATGCCGAAAATGTTACGGAAGCGATTGAAATCACCAATGCCAAAATGGTTGATGTGTCTTCGGGCGTTGAAACAGCGCCGGGACAAAAATCAGTCGAATTGATGGAAGCTTTCCTAGAGCAGGTTTCCCGCTGCTGATCAGTAAATCCCGCCTGTGCCGATATCCAGACTTTCGCGGTTGTCCTGTTCATTAAAACCGCTGCCAGACATAATCTGGATGGTTTCACCATCAAAAATGACTGGCCGGTCACCGGGTTCTGTACCGGCGATAAAGGCTTCCCAGATGACGTTTTCATCGCCTGGCTCTGCTCTGGTACCGTCTTCTGCATTGATGCGAACACGGCGAATGCCATCAGGTGCCCGGAAAGGGGTAGGCGATTGATCTTTAAGGATTTCTTCAAAAAACTGCTTAACGATGGGCGCTGCAACCCGTGAACCGGTTTCTTTATCACCTAACGGGCGCGGTTGGTCAAAGCCGGCATAAACGCCAACGACCAGATTGGGCGTAAAGCCGATAAACCAGGTATCTTTTGATTCATTGGTTGTCCCGGTTTTACCGGCAAGCGGAAAGCCGAGACTCCTCAGGGAGGCGCCCGTACCGCGCTTAACAACGCCTTCCATGATTGATGTCATCTGATAGGCGTGCCGCGGGTCAAGGATTTGTTCCCGCGTATCGGGTACTGTTGGTGTGTCCTGACCTTTCCAGGAAATCAGCGGGCCAAATTCGGGTAAATGCCGCTTGTCATGTTTGAAAATAGTTTCGCCATGACGGTTCTGAATCCTGTCAATAAAGGTCGGGACTATCTTTTTACCGCCATTACCAATCGTTCCATAAGCCGTCGACATTTTCAAAAGCGTTGTTTCACCAGCCCCGATCGACATCGAAAGCATGGGGGCCAGAAATGGATTAACGCCCAGCCGTTTGGTCATCTCGGCGACTTTTTCCATGCCGATATAATTGGCAAGCCGGACGGTCATCAGATTACGTGACTTTTCGATCCCGACCCGAAGGGGGGTGGGGCCGTAGAATTCGCGGCTGTAATTCTGTGGCCGCCATTTTGGCAGGCCCGGCCCCTGATCATAGGTAAAGGGCGCATCCAAAATCAAGGTGGCCGGTGTAAAACCATTTTCAAGCGCGGTTAAATAGACGATCGGTTTAAAGGCCGATCCCGGTTGGCGTTTGGCCTGCGTTACGCGGTTAAATTCGCTTTGTTCCTGTGAGAAACCACCAACCATGGCCAGCACCCGACCCGTATGGGGATCAAGCACAACGATGCCGCCCTGAATGTCCGGAAACTGACGTAAATGATAGACATCCGTATCATCAACAGTTTCTCCCGAGGGGGCCACCAAGACGACATCACCGACGCTTAAGACATCTCCGACAGCATTCGGTGTGGGGCCCGTACGGAAATCGCTGATCCGTTTTGCGGCCCATTTCATTTTGTTATAGGTAATAATGCCTTTTTGCCCCTCAGGCAGGCCTATTTCAGCCTGTTCGTTGGTCACTTTGAGGACCACGGCCTTTGACCAGTCTCCAATACCAAGCGGCGCCTTAACAGCGCGGAGTTTGTTTTCCCAGTCCTCGGTGGTTTCAAACTCGGCAAGTGGTCCGGAATGCCAGCCATGGCGCCGGTCATATTCAACCAGACCGTCACGCAGGGCTTTTTCGGCGATCTGCTGCATTTCGGCATCGACTGAGGCATGAACAATCAGGCCGCCTTCATAAAGACTGTCCTCGCCATAAAGTTTCTTGATTTCGCGGCGTACTTCTTCGGCAAAATAGGGGGCAGAGATAAATCGGTTGTTGTTGCGTTGATCTGTCTTTAAAGGTTTTTCGCGGGCCTGTTCGGCGTTTTTATCTGTGATGTAATCTTCTTCAAGAAGGCGGCTGATCACCCAGTTCCGGCGATCTACTGCGTCGTCATAATCTGTGTCGGGCTGGTAATTATTTGGTCCCTTTGGCAGGGCGGCAAGATAGGCGGCTTCTTCAATTGTCAGCTCATCCAGTGTCTTGTTAAAATATTCAAGACTGGCAGCCGCCACGCCATAGGCGCCCCGGCCCAGATAAATTTCGTTTAGATAAAGCTCCAGAATTTTTTCTTTGCTGAAGGCTTTTTCAAGGCGGAAGGCCAGAATAGCTTCTTTAATTTTACGCTCTACCGAGACCTCATTGGTCAGCAGGAAGTTTTTGGCCACCTGCTGGGTGATGGTCGAGGCGCCGACCAATCGGCGACCTGTGCCGCGGTTTCTAAGATTTACATAGATGGCGCGCGCCACACCGGTCGCATCAATGCCCGGGTGGATCCAGAAATTCTGATCTTCGGCAGAGAGAAAGGCGTCTACCACCAGATCAGGAATTGTATGAATAGGGACAAAGACCCGTTTTTCTGTCGCAAATTCAGCCATCAGATTACCATCCGCCGCATAAACACGGCTGACAATCGGCGGTTCATAATCTTTCAGTTTGCTGTAATCAGGCAGGTCATCGCCGTAGTAAAATAAAACCCAGACAATCAAACCCAGCCCGACAATCGCGCCAATAAAGCCGAGCGACAGACAGGCTATAAAAAATTTTTTCATCAGGGCCCCTTATTATTCTTCTTCATGCTTCGTAAAGCGTATTATAAATATAGTTATGTCAGTTCCATTTTTATAGGCCCCTCGGCCCGGCCATGAATAAACTGGTCGACATAAACATTGCCTGAATCATCAATATCCTTTGCCGCACCCTGCCAGATAATCTGACCGCGGTAGAGCATGGCAATATCATCGGCGATTTTGCGCGCACTGGCCATATCATGCGTGATTGACAGTGTTGTGGCACCCAGCTCTTCACAGCATTTGATAATCAGGTCATTAATAACATCGGCCATAATCGGATCAAGTCCAGTCGTTGGCTCATCAAAAAAGATAATTTCCGGATCTGTGGCAATGGCCCGGGCCAGAGAAACCCGTTTTTGCATGCCGCCGGACAGCTCAGCCGGGAAAAGATCAGCAACATCGGGGCTAAGGCCGACGGATTTTAATTTTGTAATGGCGATTTCACGGGCATCTTTAGGCTTTATGCTGTCCGATATCAGGCCAAAACCGACATTATGCCAGACCGGCAGACTGTCAAACAGGGCGCCGCCCTGAAAAAGCATGCCAAAATTATGCATCAGCTTGTTACGGTCATTATCTGATAATTTTGTCGTATCCTGTCCATCAACGCGTATTTTCCCGGAATCGGGCTGAATAAGGCCCAGGGCGCATTTCAGCATCACAGATTTACCAGATCCGGAACCGCCAATAACCACCAGGGACTTACCCTTGGGGATGGAAAGATTAACGCCTGTCAGCACGTCATTGCGCCCGAAACTTTTTTTAACCTCCTGCAGGGAGAGTTTGGCCTCTGCCGATGCCGAGCTGAGTTTTTTATTCAAAGTCATGAGAAAAACACCTGCGTCAGGAGATAGTTAAAGATCAGGATCAGAATAGAGGCCGAGACAACCGCATTGGTCGTCGCCGCACCCACGCCCTGTGCACCGCGTTTGGAATGAAAACCATGATAGCAGCCCATCAGGGTCACGATAAAGCCAAAGACCGCGGCTTTGACAAGGCCGGAAAAGACATCCATGAATTCAAGGAACTCCCAGCTTTGGCGCAGATAGCTTTCGGCGGTAAAGCCAAGTGTGTAGACCCCAACCAGATAGCCGCCGAACACGCCGATAATATCGGCAACAAGCACCAGAATAGGCAGCATAATAACGCCGGCAATCAGGCGTGGCGCAATCAGATATTTAAACGGGTTGGTCGACAGGGTAATAAGCGCGTCAATCTGTTCTGTCACCCGCATGGTACCGATCTCTGCCGCAATAGACGCCCCAATGCGCCCGGCAACCATCAACCCGGCCAGAACCGGGGCCAATTCACGGGTAATCGACAGGACAACAACGCTGGCAATTGCGCTTTCAGCATTAAAACGTGAAAAACCTGTATAGGATTGCAAGGCCAGCACCATACCGGTGAACAAGGCTGTCAGCCCGACAACAGGCAGTGAGTAATAGCCGATATTAATAAACTGGCGGCCAATATGGCCGAAATAAATCGGCGGTGCAAAACAATGGCGGATACCATTGCAGCTGAAAGCCGTTAACCGGCCCAGTGCGGCCAGAAAGCCAAGCGTGGCTGCGCCGAGACCCTGTAACAGCTGCAGAAATTTTGTGACCAGAAAGCCGATGGGATTATAGCTTTTATTGGTTTCATCAGTCGGTGAGGTGTTCACATCAAAAACTCCAAAATAAAACTTATTGTCTGGAATAGCACTTTTGCACCTGTTTTCCAAGCATTGTCAGCACTTCATAACTGATTGTTCCGGCATCCATGGCCAAATCATCAACAGATTGATTTTCGCCAAGGATTTCGATGTGATCTCCCGGCTTTGGCGGATTTGAAAGGGCGCTGATATCAATCACCGTCAAATCCATGGATATCCGCCCGCGGATCGGGCAGGGCTGTCCTTGGAAATAGACATGACCACAGTTGCTCAGGCTGCGGGGCAGGCCGTCTGCATAACCGATAGCGAGTGTCGCCAGTGTCGAATCTGTCTGACAGGTATAGCTGGCACCATAACCGATGCTGTCGCCGGCTTTGACCTGTCGGATTTGCAGAACGGGTGCTGTCAGTGAAACAACTGATTGCATGACATTTTGCCGATCAGGTACAGGATTGCCGCCATACAGGGCAATGCCGGAGCGAATAAGGTCAAGGTGATAATCCGGCCTTAAAAATACGGCTGCAGAATTGCAAAAAGATCTAGGAAGATCAGTGAATTGCGCGCAAATCTTTTTAAATTGGATGAATTGATCTTCGGTTTGCGGGCTGTCCGGTCTGTCAGCACTGGCGGGATGGGTTATGATCGCGGTAATGTCCAGTCCTTCAAAGGCAGTCGGGGTCTGCAAAGCCCATTCGGTTTCAGAATTTGACAGACCAAGCCGGTTGATCCCCGTATCAAAATGGATCATGGCCGGTAAACGCGTTCCGGCAGCTTTGGCCGCATCCTGCCAAAGCTTTATTTGAGGAATACTGTTAAGCACCGGCTGTATATTGTGGTCGGTAAATTTTTTTATATCTTTTTGTGAAGATATGCCGTTAAGTGCATAGATTTTAATATCTTTTTTGTCTTTGAGTGTTTCGGTTTTTAAGCTGATAGCTTCCCCGATCTGGGCGACAAAAAACTCACGGCAACCGGCTGCGTATAATGCCGGGGCTACTTTTTCCATCCCCATACCATAGGCATCTGCTTTGACAGCGGCGGCAATCCGGCTGTTCGGCGCGTGTTCTTTAAGGATGAGATAATTACGCTGGATGGCCTTAAGGTCAATATGCAGGGTAAGGTCGCGGTTCATGCCGCCTCCTTAAGACTCGAACTGATGATGTATATCAAGATCGCTAAAGCGGGTAAATTCGCCGGTAAACTGCATGCGGACCGTGCCGATCGGACCATGGCGCTGTTTGGCAACGATACATTCGGCAACGTTATGGGCTTCCTGACAGCGTTGCTGCCAATCGGCATAACGGG
>JBNJDW010000019.1:0-15590 GCA_051745265.1 Pseudomonadota bacterium | reverse complement strand
GTCTGCCCCGGACGCACATCGCGCGGATCAAAAACCGCCGCCAGTGATTCAATCGCATGATGTGTATCACGCGCACCAACATCAAGACGCTTTGTCAGCGCCTCGGCCAGGGTATCGCCGGATTCAATTTTGACACTGACCGGGCGTACGCCTTTCTTTTCAAGATCGGTCAAACGCGCTGTGATCTCTTCGGCGGACAGATTGATCATCTCAAAAATTTCAGGGCGCGGTTCGGGCAAATAAACGCCGCCGCGCGCCACTGGCAAGCCGGCAGCCGGTTCAATCCCCAGCAGACCGGCAACGACTTCATCCTGCTGCCCTGTTGTTTCTACAGCGCTTGTCTGAACATCTGCTGTGGATGCCTTGTCTGTTGTGGATGCTGTATCTGATTTATATGTATCAGAAGATATCTGCGGCGGGGTGTTCAGGATATCTTTCATATTGATGCCAAGATCGCTTTCACCCGCCTTGGCTTTTTCAGTTGTCTGCTCTGCAGATTCCGGAACTGTTGCGGTCTGTGCCGTTACAGCCGATATGCCGTTATCATCTGCGTTGTCGGAAGAAGGCCAAAGCCAATAGCCAACAGTTAAAACCAGTAGCCCAAGGGCAATAAAACGTAAAGGAACCGGCGACTGCGAACGTCTGCGGCGCGTATAGGAAACGGTCATATTTAGAACAACCCCAATTTATTAGAAGACTCCACTCTCATAGCACTAACTATTATACCTGCGCAAGATGAATAATTTATAACCATAAAGTGTTTTTTCTGGACCCGTCAAAGATTTTGTGTAGTATGCAACAGAAATTGCAAACTCTTGTTATCTATCTATAACACAAAAGGAAACAGCCGTCATGTCAAAGCTTATGTCCGGAAAACGCGGGTTAGTCATGGGTGTTGCCAATGAGCGATCTATCGCCTGGGGCATTGCCAAAGCCGCACACGAACATGGTGCAGAACTTGCCTTTACCTATCAGGGCGACTCTTTGGAAAAGCGCGTCCGCCCGCTGGCCGAGAGCGTCGACAGCGATACGGTCCTGCCCTGTGATGTCACGGATGAAGCCAGTATCGAAAAAACTTTTGAAACCTTAAAAGAAAAATGGGGCGAGATTGATTTTCTGGTTCACGCCATCGCCTTTTCCGATAAAGGCGAGCTTGATGGCCGTTATCTTGATACCAGCCGGGAAAATTTCCTGCGGACCATGGATATTTCGGTCTATTCCTTTACCGCCATTGCCCAGCGCGCCGTTCCTCTGATGAAAGAAGGCGGCAGTCTTCTGACCCTGTCCTATTATGGGGCCGAGCGGGTCATGCCGCATTACAACGTCATGGGCGTTGCCAAAGCGGCCTTGGAAGCTTCTGTGCGTTATCTTGCCAATGATATCGGCAAGGATAATATCCGCGTTAACGCAATCAGCGCCGGGCCGATTAAAACACTGGCAGCAAGCGGGATCGGTGATTTCCGCTATATCCTGAAATGGAACGAGCTTAATTCACCGCTGCGCCGCAATGTCACCACAAATGAAGTCGGCAATGCCGGTCTGTTCCTGCTGAGCGATCTTGGCAGTGCAATCACCGGCGAAGTCATGCATGTTGATGCCGGTTACCATACAGTTGGTATGGTCGCCGTTGATTCCGCCGCGGCAACAGCTGAACTGCTGCAAGGCATAAAAAGCTAAAGCCGCTCAATCTTCCACCCTTGCGGTGTTTTCAGGAGCGAACCATGTCTTATAACCTGTTTGGAAAACTGTTTCGCTATATGACCTGGGGCGAGAGCCATGGCCCGGCCATCGGCTGCGTCATCGATGGCGCGCCGCCGCGCATCGCGCTGGCCGAGGCTGATATCCAGCATTTTCTGGACCAGCGGCGTCCGGGGCAATCCCGCCATACCACCCAGCGTCAGGAAGCCGATCAGGTCAAAATCATGTCCGGCGTTTTTGAAGGCCAGACCACCGGCACCCCGATCAGCCTGCTTATTGAAAATACCGATGCCCGGTCAAAGGATTACGGCGATATTGCCCATAAATTCCGCCCCGGTCATGCCGATTACACCTATCAAATGAAATACGGATTGCGGGATTACCGCGGCGGCGGACGGTCTTCGGCCCGTGAAACAGCTATGCGTGTTGCCGCAGGCGCCGTGGCGCGCAAAATTCTCGGCCCCGATATCGCCATCAAGGCCGGGGTCGTGCAGATCGGGCCGCATAAAATAAACCGTGATAATCTTGATTGGGACAGCGTCTATGATAATCCGTTTTTCTGTCCTGATCCGTCTGTGATTAAAGATTGGGAAAGTTTCCTTGATGAAAAGCGCAAAGCCGGATCAAGTGTCGGCGCCGTGGTTGAATGCGTTATTTCAGGCGCGCCGGTTGGTCTGGGCGCGCCGGTCTATGCCAAGATTGAAGCTGATCTCGCCGCGGCGATGATCGGCATTAACGCCGTCAAGGGCGTGGAATTCGGCGCCGGATTTGATGTTGTTAATCACCCGGGCGAAGAAACCGTCGATGAAATGCGCGCCGGAGACGGCAGCGGCCCTATCTTTGAAAGCAATCATGCCGGCGGTATTCTGGGCGGTATCACCACGGGGCAGGATATTGTGCTTCGTGTTGCTTTCAAACCGACAAGCTCGCTGTTAACGCCGCGTAAAACCGTGACGGACAGTGGTGAAAACACCGAAATTGTGACCAAGGGCCGTCATGATCCCTGTGTCGGCCTGCGCGGCACGCCGGTGGTTGAGGCCATGGCCGCCTGCGTTCTGGCCGATCATCTGTTACTGCATAAGGCCCAATGCCAATAGTCGGCCTTTGTAACGGGCATCTATAACACCCGCTACGCCGAATCGAATCGTCCGCCCGTGATAAAAAAACAGATTAATTGTCATATTTTTAAAACTATCGCAACGACGACACCTGAAAGACAGGCCGCAAAGCTTTGATTTATCAGCGATTTAAAATTTTTCCACAGAATCGTAAAAAAAGACTCGACTCACAGGGGGGTCTTAAGCAAAACTCGGAGTCGGTGAGAAAAGCCGCTTCTACCCCGAACGACTTTCTCCCGAATACTTCGCTTCGATGATTGCTTTGCCCCGTAACGAAAGTTACGGGGCTTTTTTTATCTAATCTTATTGATCCTGAACCCGCCAGGCTTACATTTCTTTATGCGATATCGCCTTATATATGCCGTTATGCGTTGCATTTATAAAGCGGATCACGTATCACTTATCTAATGATAAGGGCGTGAATCATCTGTTATCAGGATTTATTCTTTGTACCCGGTTTACGCTAAAATACAACCTGTTTTTATTTTTTCTTTGTCCAAAAAACGGAGCCCTCCCCCATGTCAGATTATGCGCCCAAGAAACGCAAAAACACTTCTATATTCAGAAAAATATTCAGAGGGTTTCGCGGCTTTTTCGCCCTGGTCGGCTTTATGGTCGTCATTTCGCTGGTAACGTTTTTCTTTAGCTTTCAAAAATTCACCAATATTCAGGCGCCGCCCATCGCTGACACGACAGTCCTGACCTATACATTTGATGAACGCCTGCCCGAGGTTGTGACCTCCCCCAACCTGTACCAGCCGTTATTGAGCACAGCGACAACGCTGCATGACGTGATCAAGGCTCTTGATACCGGCAGCGATGATGACCGCGTCAAAGGGTTCATCGCCCAGATTAAACCCAACCGTATTGAAATTGCCCAGCTTCAGGAATTACGCGATGCGATTATTCGTTTTCGGGCCAGCGGTAAATTCGCCTATGTCTTTTCAACAAGCTATGGTGATTTTTCCAATGGTCTGGCCGATTATTATCTGGCCAGCGCCTTTGAAGAAGTCTGGCTGCAGCCCATTGGCAATCTGTCAATCACCGGGCTGACGGGGCAATTGCCTTTCTTTGCCGATACAATGGACAAAATTGGCATTGATGCCGAGCTTTATACCAGAGCCGATTATAAAACGGCCGCAGAACCGATGACCCGATCGCAGGCCTCACCGGAAAACCGGGCGATGACCGAACGGCTGCTTGGTTCTATCTATAACCAGATCATCACGGATATCGCAACGGCGCGTCAGAAACAGCCCGATTATATCGAAGCACTGATCGACCGCTCGCCACTGTTTGATGCGCAGGCAGTGGATGCCGGGCTGGTTGACCGCCTTGGCTATCTTGATGAAATGGTCGATTATTCAAAAGAAAAACTGGACCCGGAAGCCAAAGACGATGCCGAGCTGATCGAATTGAACATCTACGCCAAAAGAAATGCGGCGCATGAAAGAAACAATAAACCATCTGACCGTTTTGCCGACAAAGACGCATTGCAGAATAAAGAAGATGTCAAACCGTCGCGGATTGCCGTGGTTTATGGAAGTGGTGCGATTATGCCCGATGACGGCACCAGCGGCCGATCCGCGCCGATGGCAACCGGGCCGGTCCTGTCTGCCGAGGATATGGTCATGGCGCTGAACACAGCACGTGAAGATCCGCGCGTTGGTGTCATTGTCATCCGGCTTAACAGCCCCGGCGGTTCGGCAACGGCATCAGAAAGCATTGCCCATGCCATCCGTCAGGCGCAGGAGGCCGGCAAACCGGTTCTGGTTTCAATGTCGACCGCCGCGGCCTCAGGCGGCTATTGGCTGGCGGCCGGTGCGGATAAGATTGTTGCCCAGCCGACGACCCTGACAGGCTCTATCGGTGTTCTGGCCGGTAAGGTTGTTATTGGTGATATGTTGGATAAAATCGGTGTTAATATCGAAGAATTCAATTTCGGTGATCATGCCGGAATGTGGTCCAGTATCGAGAACTTTTCTGCTGGAGAAAAGCAGCAGGTCAATGCCATGCTGGATAATGTTTATAACGCGTTTCTAACCCGCGTGTCAGAGGGCCGGGAAATCCCCTATGATAAATTGAAAAACGAAATTGCCGGCGGCCGGGTCTGGACCGGCAGCGAAGCGGTGGAAATCGGTCTGGTCGATAGCCTGGGCGGATTGGATAAAACCATTACACTGGCCGAGGCCATGATGGAACTGCCGGACGGCGAAGAAGCGGATATCGTCCAATATCCACGGCCTAAGACAACACTGGAACTGTTCCTTGATATGGCCACCAATGGCGTGCCTATGGATGATCCCTTTACAGTGATGATGCAAAAACTGGGCTTTACCGCGTTGCCGGCGGATCATACGGCCTATGTTCAGCTGCCGACAATCCGGTAAGATACCGGGTGTTTATTCAGGCTTTTATGATGTTCTTAGCTCAAAAAGCTGAAATTGGAAGACTGATACGCCCGGCTGGCGTCTTCATTGCTCCATTGACGGATCATATCTGACATCATCATGACATCAATCTGTGACATGTTCTGAAACAAATGCGGGGCCGTGGTTGCAATTGCACCATAATGGTTCTGTGCCTGCTGTATATTCTGGCTGCGGGGCGGCTGTTTTTCTGCCGGTAACATGTCTTCTGCCCGCATATTCTGCACGGCTTCCTGAGCGCGGATTGCGTTATTTTCTGCCATATGACGGGTATTGTCCGTGGCATAAACCGGCAGATCTGTATCCGGGCCTGGCGCCTGTGTCGGCGCCGGAGCCGGAGAATCCGAGAATTTCTTATCGAAAAAGGCATAAACCTGTTCCAGAGAACGGGACGTGCCGTTTTGGTTGAAAAAGACATTCTGATTGGCTTTGGCCGCACGCGGAAACAGCTTTGCCGCCGCTTGATCGCCATTGCCGTCCTGCGCATTGATAAATTTACTGGCCTGTCCTGCGCCCAGGAAATGGGCCAGATACATTTCCGTGCTACCCACTTCACGCTTGGTTTTACGCTCCAGATACTCCTGATTATCTTTGGCAAATTCTGCCGCCATTTTTGAAGCGATATCAGGGTCCTTACGCAATTCAAGGATTTCCTGTTTCATTTCCGGGCTGCTGACTTTGATTTTGCCGCTGCCGGGCGTATAGGAAATTTCCTGACCATATTGACCCAGCCCGTGTTTATACCCGTGCTTGGCGACCATTTCGAGCCATGTGTTGTCAATAAATTGGAA
This sequence comes from Pseudomonadota bacterium, assembly GCA_051745265.1. Taxonomy (GTDB): domain Bacteria; phylum Pseudomonadota; class Alphaproteobacteria; order Micavibrionales; family CSBR16-224; genus JBNJDW01. The sequence continues at coordinate 9,554 of JBNJDW010000019.1, read as the reverse complement.
AAGTCCGGTGGCGCTGGAGGTTTTTGCCTTTACCTCGGGCTTGAAATTGCTTTCGGCCTGCGCCTGTTCCAACAGATAGGAAAAATCAACCCCGGTTTTGGTGCTGGCCGTCTCGATCGCCTGAAAGACGTCCTTTCCGGCAAGCTGCTGATACTTATTGATAAATTCTGATCCAAAACCGTTGATCGCCGCTGTCATACATAAACTCCTTACTGCTACACCCCCTGTTATATGCAGGGACTGTGCCAGTTTTCAGGAGATCATCCCGGACGACGACGGGAGCGTAACCGTGGACGTTTATGATCCGCGCCGGTCAGCGCATGTTTAACACGGGCTTGATTAAGGACAGTCTGCCCCACTTCGTCCTGAAATGGTTTGGGCAAAGCCTCAAACAGTTTTTGCATGCTTTTAACATCTTTGTCCCAATACTCCGGGTCAAAGAAAGCCTGATAATACCCAAAACCCACGACCCGATCGAAGGCCGATTTTCCCGTCTGGTCTTTGGCCAGCAATTCATCCGCGCTGAAACGCAGACCGGTTTTGCGCGCCGCATCCTTAAGCAAAGGCATAAAATCCTTAAGCCGGGCGGCGGCCTGCAGCGGTGACATACCCAGTGTCTGACTTGGTTTCAACCAGTCTGATTTGGGCAATCCGGCAAGCGCGCCGGTATCAGAAAACGCCGCGCGGGCCTCCTGCCGTTCCCGTTCCAGATAAGGCTTGAGTTCCTTAAAAAGCGTTTGATGGGGTTTTGTCCCAACATTTTTATCCCAAAGCTTTTTAAGGGATTTCCGCTGTTCCTGTTCCAGATAAGGCTCGAACTCCTCAAAATAGGTGTCATGGGGCTGGGCCTGATACCAGTAATGCCAGTCTATATCGGTCACCCGGGCTTTAAATTCGTCGATTAACTGATTAAACACTTCCTCATCCGCTTTCAGTAAGGCTTCGATCAATGGCTTTTCCCCATCGACATGAACATCAAGCTTCAGGTCCTCCATAAGCAGCCCGGTGGCATGACGGCCATTACCGGCAATGGCGGCAGCCAGCAACCGGCCGGCTGTCTGCTGCCGGTCACTAAAATCAAGCCCCCGTTCAAGGAAATTTTCTAAAATATGCCAGTTATTGGGCCGTGTTGGATGCGCAAGGATATTATCGAGCAACTCCTGATCCAACACCGGTGTACGGACTTTTTGTGCGGCGGTACAAATCACATCCGGCTTACCACTGGCCTCCAGATTATCCTTCAAAAAGCGGAGAAGGATTTCATCATCCTGAAATTCCGGCACGCTCGTCACCGCATGCAGGGTTTCGATCAAAAGTGATTTTTCAGAGGTCTGACTGTTTAAAACCCGCTCCAAAAGGTCTTTTGGCGCTTTCACTTCAGCCGCCAGCCTTTGACTGGTCAGGTAATCGACCATATGATGATTGTTAGAATCAATCGCCTCTTCATACAGTTTATCGGCATAGGGCAGCAGATCAGCGCCGCTTTCTACAAACAGAGCCATCAGACCCGGATCACCCTTGGCCGCATTAAGCAGTATTTCTCCATCTGCAAACGCAGGATCAGCCCCATGCTCCAGCAGCATTTCGACTGTGGTTGTTAAATAATCCCAGCGATAGGCTTTTTCCATACAGGCTTTCAGGCATTTACTGGCCAGTTCCTGATCCGGTGAATGTTTTTCGAGGATATATTCAAGACAGTCATGCGCATCATTTGCGGCCGCCATCTGCATCAGGCCTTCAATAGAGAATATATCAAACCCCTGAGTGGTTGAATTTGCGGCCATTTGTCTGACCAGTATTGCGTCTTCCCGGCTGTCGGAAAGCTCCCGCCAGCGTGCCAGATCAATTTCATAGGCTTCATCATATTTATCGAACAGGACTTTAAAACTGGCGGCCTCATTCTTGTTCACCGTCATCTCGATCATTTTCTCGTAATCAAGCTGATCCAGATAGTTTTCCAGCAAATACGCGCAAATATCAGGATTTTTATTTTGCGGGGCTGCGATCGCAATCGTCGATAAATTCTTTTTGAACAGTTCAGGCTGATAGTGCTCCACCAGTTTAAGGAAGGCGAGGTCTTTTTGTCGGCTCATTTGCCAGAACGTACCTGATTCCTCCTCCATAGACAGCCTGAAACCCTGTTCGTACAATAGCGCAACATGTGCCGAATGCGGCGCTATCATCACCACATGGCTCATAAGCTCTGTATCATCGGTATGGAATCTGGGATCGGCGGCCAGAATTTCAAAATTACGGTATCTATTGTTCATGTATTCGCCGAACAGCATTGTCTTCTTACTATCGGTATCAGCCTCAATATCATAGCGCAAAAGCGTTCTGACATCTTTGGGGCTGTTCCGGCTGACGGTTTTTGATAAGAGCGTAAAACGCTCTGTCGGCGTCATGGCCTCAAGCTGTTTTATATCGGGAAGTATGGAATTCTGTTCACTGTCCATCACGCACTTTATATCCTTGGAATCTGTACGTTTTCATAACACCCCGACTCCCGGGCTGTCAAGGTACTGTGATTATGATTCCAGGGTTTTTGTGACTTTATTGGTGATCTCTTCAAGGGTGAAAGGCTTGCTGATCACCTCATGGGCCAGAACATCAAGATTATGGGCACGCTGGCGTTGATTGGCGTAACCACTCATCATCAGGATTTTCATATCCGGATATTCCTTGACCGCTTTCAGGGTCAGGGCAATGCCATCCAGCTCCGGCATGACAATATCGGTCAGCAGTAAATCGAATTTTTGTTTTTTCAGCTCTTCCAAAGCTTTTTGACCATTTTCGGCCGCCACAACAGCATAACCGGCATAATTCAACGCCCGTTCGACAAAATCACGAACAGCATTTTCATCATCAACCACCAGAACATGGTAAATATCAGCTTCGTCTAAAAATTGATCACTATTCATGAATTATTCCTTTTGGCTAAAAAATATTTTAACGCGTCCCCGTTTTTGTGCAACATCTATAAAGCCCAGTTTAATAATATGAGCCTTTCCGGGGGGCAGCTCGACCGCTTCGGCCGCAGGCTGCCAGGATTGTATCATCTCGCCGCTGTCAGGATCAGTCAGCGCCACGGTAATCGCCGGTATGGTTTTCGGCGCATCTGTGATATTCGTGACCTCGGCCTCGACATACAGCATATCTTCGCCCTCACCGGTCTGTCGAATCATCGCCCGACCGTCAGAAAATCTGAGCCCCTGCCATGGATATTCCGGCGCCAGACCAATGGCTGAATACAAAGCAGCCGATTGCGGCCAGATTTTAAGAACCGTATTTTGTGCGGCCAGCATAAAAATAATCGTCAGCAGCAACAGCGAAATAAAAATCACCCCGCCCGCGACAGAAGCATTCTGGCGGGTTTCTTCATCCTCTGTCAGCAGGGCTTTTGAACCTTCTGACGATTCCGGCTTAATAGACTCGGGCACGGGTTCTGCATCCTCGGCTTGGGCCAGCGCTTCTTTGAAATCATCCGGCTCCTCAACCTCAAAGACATCCTCTGCGACGTCCTCTGCGGCGTCCTTTTCCGGTTTTTGAAACCAGATATGGCCGCAATTTGTACAGCGCACCTTACGTCCCGTGCCGATTTTCTCGGCAGAAACGCTGAACTGTGTCTGGCATTCTTCACATGTCAGTACCGTCATGGTCTGTAGATAACCTCGATTTTCTCTTTTCACCACCCCGTGGGAGCGCTATAACTTAAATATTAGCACAGATGCTTTTAATTAATAGTGTTTACCGGAGCAATATGTCCCTGATCGCTTTTGAAAATGTCGGGCTACGTTACAGCACCGGGCCGGAAATCCTGACCGATGTCAGTTTTGAGCTTGCGCCCGGCTCGTTTCACTTTTTAACCGGCCCCAGCGGTGCCGGTAAAACATCGCTTATGAAATTGCTCTATCTGGGGCAAAAGCCAACCCGCGGTTCGATTAAAATCATGGATCGGGATATTCTGGGCCTGTCCCGCGGTCAGGTCACCCGCCTGCGCCGTCAGATCGGTATTGTTTTTCAAAATTTTCGTCTGCTGAATCATTTGTCAGCCTTTGACAATGTCGCCCTGCCGCTTCGGGCCACCGGCATGGATGAACGTAAAATCCGCAAAAATGTTATTGAGTTGCTTGAATGGGTCGGACTTGGCGATTGTCTGCATGCCCTGCCTGTCACCCTGTCCGGCGGGGAACAACAGCGTGTCGCCATTGCCCGGGCGATTATCAACCGCCCGAAAATTCTGCTGGCTGATGAGCCGACCGGTAATGTTGATCGTAAGATCGGTATGAAACTGCTCTACCTGTTCGAAGAATTAAACCGCCTGGGCACAACAATTATCATCGCCACCCATGATCAGGAAATCATCGAACAGTTCAACCGCCCTGTATTGCGGATGGAAAATGGCCGGGTTCATCAATCCGTTGATGGTCTAAAATCAAGCCTGTCGTCGATGCCGGAGAATCCGTTATGAGCCAGAGCCCGCATTTCAACGATTATAAATATGATCTGTCACTGGAACATGACGGCACCAACCGGTTTATGGTCTGGATTATCGCCTGCCTGATTTATATTGCGGCGCTGGCCCTGATGGCGGCACTGGCCTCAAAAGCGATGGTCGACAGCTGGCAGAGTTATGCGACGACCCATGTCACGCTTGAAATCCCCTACAACGAAGACAATGACGATCAGGCCCTGCTCATGGCCGAGGCGGTAACGCCACTGGCCGCTGTCGAAAAAGTTGAAATTATCCCCCGCAGCGAAACCGCGGCGATGGTTGCAGAATCACTGGGTCAGGACCGTTCCGGCGATGCGCCCGAGGCGGCTTTGCTGCCGTTACCGATGCTGATTGATGTGACGCTGTCGAATGCGTCTGACACGGCCTTTCAGGCGCTGGAGGACAAAGCCCTTGAAATCAATGATCAGGCCCGCCTGCAACGCCATGAAGACTGGGCGCGTGATATTGTTGAATATGGCGAAACCCTGTATACCGCTGCATTGGTGCTGTTGCTGCTGATGGGCTCGATGACGGTTTTGACCTTAATCTGGACTTTGACCTCACGCATCAATGTCCATCAGGATGAAATTGATATTCTGGCCGTGGTCGGTGCCAATGATGCCTATATTGCCCGCCAGTTTCAGCATTTTGCCCTGACCCGTACCCTGACCGGCTGTCTGATCGGTCTGGCGCTGGCCTTGTTGACGCTGGTCATTGTTCGCTACAAGCTGCCCGGCGCTGCCGCCGGCCTGCCCTTTAGCTTGATCGAGATGATCGGCTGGCTGTCCCTGCCGCTGATCGCCTGTCTTTTGATTGCCTGGCTGACCTCACATATTACGCTTGCCCGCAATCTGGCCAAATTAACCTGAAAACAAAGAAAAAGAAAACATGCATATCCTTCGTACTCTGACTTTTAATCTTGTCTTTTTCGGTGCTTCGCTGTTCTGGAGTCTGGCCTTGCTCTGGGTTTTGGTTCTGCCGCGCCCGCTGATCAACAAGATCATTAAAAACACCTATTTTCGGACTGTTAACTGGGCTGAACGCTATATCCTCGGCTTAAATTGCCGGGTCGAGGGGCTTGAAAATCTGCCCCAATCCGGCGGCTATGTTCTGGCCGCCAAACACCAATCCGCCTTTGAAACCCTGAAATTTCCCTTTCTGTTTGACCAGACGGCAATTGTTCTGAAACGTGAATTAACCTGGATCCCGCTATGGGGCTGGTATCCGCGGCGGATGGGCATGATTCCGATTGATCGCGGTTCTGCCCGCGTCGCTTTAAAATCAATCACCGATGGCGCCCAGCGTGTCGTCGACAGTGAGCAACGGCCATTGATTATTTTCCCGCAAGGCACGCGCGTCGCCCCCGGGGATAAAAAGCCGTATAAAACCGGGATCGCCCATGTCTATAAAGCGGTCAACGCCCCGGTTGTTCCGGTCGCGCTGAACAGCGGTTTATACTGGGGTAAAAACAGTTTTTGGAAGAAACCGGGCACGGTGACGCTGAAATTCCTGCCGCCGATACCGCCGGGGCTGGAAGTCCATGACTTCATGCTTCGTCTGGAAGACACGCTTGAAACCGAAAGCGATGCGCTGGCCAAAAACCCTGACCGGAAATAATTACAGGCTTATTGGAATGCCACTTCGGTAAAGCTGCGCAGTTTGCGGCTATGCAGCCGTTCAATGCCCTGATCACGCAGTTTCTCCATAGCCAGAATGCCGATCTTTAAATGCTGATCAACCCGCTCACGATAGAATTTATCAGCCATGCCGGGCAGTTTTAGCTGACCGTGCAGCGGTTTATCTGACACGCACAGCAATGTGCCATAGGGCACCCGAAACCGGAAACCATTGGCGGCAATCGTCGCTGATTCCATATCCAGCGCCACCGCGCGGCACTGGCTGAGCTTTTTGACCGGAATACGCTGGCTTTTCAATTCCCAGTTCCGGTCATTAATTGTCGCCACGGTGCCGGTGCGCATGACCTGTTTAAATTCATATTCGCCAAGGCCGGTGACTTCCGACACCGCCCGCTGCAAGGCCACCTGAATTTCGGCCAGCGCCGGCAGAGGCACCCAGATCGGCAGGTCTTCATCAAGCACGCCATCTTCACGAACATAAGCATGGGCCAATACATAATCGCCCAGCGACTGACTGTTACGCAATCCGGCACAATGACCCAGCATCAGCCAGGCATGCGGTCTTAACACCGCGACATGATCGGTAATCGTTTTGGCATTTGACGGCCCGACGCCGATATTAATCATGGTAATACCCGATCCATCGGCGCGTTTTAAATGATAGGCCGGCATTTGCGGCAAGCGTCCGGCCAGTTCCCCGGCATCTTTATCGCTGCCTTCAATATTGGCGTTATAGGTGATTTTATCCCCCGGCTCAACAAAGGCGGTATATTCAGAACGATAGGCCGCAACGGCAGGATCATCAGATTTTGACATCAGCTGATGGCCAAGCTGTATAAACTGGTCAATGTAAAACTGATAGTTGGTATAAAGCACAAAATTCTGAAAATGCGCCCCGGAGGTCGCCGTATAATGTTTTAAACGCTGAATGCTCAGATCCACCCGCGGCGCTGTAAACAGCGCCAGCGGATACGGTCCGCCCAAAGGGGCCTCAAAATCGCCATTGGGGATGGAATCATCCATATTGGCCAGATCCGGCAGATCAAACAGGCGCGGCAGCATGTTCATTTGCGCGCCCGACAAATCAGCTTCCAGATGAAAATGCTCGCCAAGGGCGAAATGTAATGGAATCGGCGTATCACTGACGCCGACTTCGATTTTCAGATTATGATTGCCCAGCAGCAGTGAAAATTGTTCGCGGTAGTAATAATCAAAAATATCAGGCCGCGTCACGGTTGTCCGGTAAACACCCGGGCGGGTCAAAAACCCATAGGCCCGGCGGCTGTCAACCTTGGGCATATCCTTGACCGTGACCTGAACATAGGGATAACAGGCCCGAACCGGCAAGGTCAGCATCTCATCGGCCTTGGAAAACATATGGAAGCATTCCTGCAGATAATGGGTATTACATTCATAAATCTCAGAAATCCAGTTATGGGCCTTGGCCGGATCACTGAAGTATTTTGTGGTCCGGATACCGGCTTTCAACGGTTGGCTTTTAATTTTCTTTGGTGGCATGTTGTCTTCGTCCTTTAGTATATTTTGCGCAAGAATAGCACAAAATCGACTGTGAACGGTATATTATTTAGCGCCTGGCGGTGCAGGCGGCGGTGCCTTGGGCAGGGGGCGGCTTAAAACCGGGTCTGATTTTGGTTGATCTGCCGCAGGGGCAATCATCGCAAGCGGTTGAATACCCTTTTCCTCATTCTCATAGGTAAAGGTGCCATCAGCGACATAGGATTTCAGATTATGCGGAAAATCGGGAGCATTAAAAATATCTTGGTAAAAACTGTGATTTTCCGGGGTATGCGGTTCATGCGTGAACAGAATATGCAGGCCCAGCTGCATGGCGTCTTCGAGGCTGTTGATTTCAGCGACTTTACGCATTTCCGTAAACGGAATCGGCTCGGGGCTGATATACTGGGTTTTATGGCGCGGTGATTGGCTAAATTTATCAGCGGGCAATTCATAAATCACCCCGTGAAATTCGCGCTCGCCGCTTTCCAGTTTCTTTAAAAACGCATCCCGGTCGGGCAGCAGGGTAATGGTATAACCCTGTTCTTCATCCGTATGGTTCATAATACGGGTACCATTCGGGGAACAATACGGCAGACATTCGGTCGGCACCTTGGTTGTGAACTTGCTGTCAACGGTATCATCCGGCGTTTCAAGACCGGCAGCATAGACATAAGCCTGCGGGTCAAGATCATTGGCCTGCGAGGGATTCAAAGCCTCGCCTTTAAAGTCACCATGGACCAGATGGAAAACACGTTTTGCCATAAAAACAGTATAACCGATACTCTCAAAAAAAGAAAGTCAGCGGTCAAAGCCCCATCAGCGACCGCGCGAAATCGGTGGCTTTGAAGTGATGCAGGTCTTCCAGCTTTTCACCCACACCAACCGCATGAATCGGTTTTTTGTATTTTTCCGCCAGAGAAACAATCACCCCGCCTTTGGCCGTCCCGTCAAGCTTGGTAACCACCAGGCCGGAGATATCCACCGCCTTGTCAAACAGTTCGACCTGCGAATGAGCATTCTGCCCGGTTGTCGCATCCAGAACCAAAATCGTCTGATGCGGGGCGTTTTCGTCATGTTTTTTGATGACCCGGACGACTTTTTGCAGTTCCTCCATCAGGTTGGCTTTATTCTGTAACCGGCCGGCTGTATCGATCAGCAGCACATCCGTATTGGCGGTTTTGGCCGCCTGCATGGCTTCATACACGAGCGCCCCGGCATCAGCACCGATATCTTTGGAAATCACCGGGCAGCCCGTGCGGTCACCCCAGACTTTTAATTGCTCAACCGCCGCCGCGCGAAAGGTATCGCCCGCGGCCATCATCACAGATTTGCCTTCATCACTAAAACGTTTGGCCAATTTACCGATCGTCGTTGTTTTACCGGTGCCGTTGACCCCGGCGAAGAGAATAACATGCGGCTGGCCTTCACCGATTTCGAGTGGTGTGGCAATGGGATCGAGAATATCGGCAATCCCCTCTGCCAGCGCTTCGCGGATTTCCTGATCACTGATATCCTTACCAAAACGGGTGCGGGCAAGCTCGGCTGTCAGCTTCGCTGCCGTTGCCGGCCCCAGATCACCGACGATCAAAGCTTCTTCGAGCTCTTCGAGCGTCTCGTCATCCAGCTTTCGCTTGGTCATGACCGAGGTAATATTCTCCGTCAATTTGGACGAGGATTTGCTTAAGCCCTCTGACAGGCGCGACAGCCAGCCTTTTTTCGGCTGCGGGTCTTCTTCAGGTTCAGAATCTTCGCCGAGATCCTTTTCCAGTAGAATCGGCGCCGGGGCTTCGGCCTGTTTTACGGGCTCTGGCTCTGGCTCTGGCTCTGGCTCTGGCTCTGGCTCTGGCTCTGGCTCTGGCTCTGGCTCTGGCTCTGGCTCTGGCTCTGGCTCTGGCTCTGGCTCT
>JBNJDW010000018.1:0-16377 GCA_051745265.1 Pseudomonadota bacterium | reverse complement strand
CCCAGAAACAACAGCGCCTTGAAAAAGGCATGGGTAAACAGGTGGAACATGGCAGCGCCATAAGCCGACACGCCAAGGGCAAAGAACATATAGCCCAGCTGAGACATGGTGGAGTAAGCAATAACCCGTTTAATATCAAACTGGGTAATGGCAATCGTCGCTGCGATCAAGGCTGTCAACGCACCGATGATCGTAATAAACTGCATAACAGCCGGTGCATATTCAAACATCGGCGACAAGCGCGCAACCAGAAAGACCCCGGCGGTTACCATGGTCGCCGCGTGGATCAGGGCTGAAACCGGTGTCGGGCCCTCCATCGCGTCCGGCAACCAGGTATGCAGACCAAGCTGCGCTGATTTGCCCATCGCGCCGATAAACAGAAGGAAACAGGTCACGGTCAGTGCGTCAATCTGCATGCCCAGAAATTCCATGCTTTGTCCGGCGACCTCCGGAACCGCGGCGAAAACTTCGTTGAAATTGAGCGTGCCAAACAACATGAAAACCGCAAATATCCCCAGAGACAGGCCGAAATCCCCGACCCGGTTGACGATAAAAGCCTTCATAGAGGCCGCATTGGCGCTGTGCTTGTGATGCCAGAAACCGATCAACAAATAGGAGGCAAGCCCGACACCTTCCCAACCAAAGAACATCTGAACAAAGTTGTCGGCACTGACCAGCATTAACATGGCAAAGGTAAACAGGCCAAGATAGCTCATAAAGCGGGTTCTTGATTTATCGTGGCTCATATAACCGACGGAATAGACATGAACCATGGCAGAGACAACATTGACAACAAAAATCATCACCGCCGAAAGCTGGTCAATCCGTAAGGACCAGGCCACATTCAATTCACCCGAACTGATCCAGTTCATAAGATGAATGGTAATAGTGTTCCCATCAAGCGCGACTGTTTTAAACAGAACCACCGACATCGCCGCGGCAACAAGCATTAATACACAGCTGATGACTTCTGTCGGTCTGTTGCCCAGAATACGGCCCAGACATCCGGCCAGAAGGGCGCTTGCCAAAGGGATAAAAACTGCAAGTGTTTCCATGTTATTCTCTTAGCCTTAAAAGTTGTTGCCTGTCCGTCAGCCCTTCATTGAACTGATATCTTCAATTGCGATAGACCCTTTATTGCGGAAATAGGTCACCAGAATGGCAAGCCCGATCGCCGCTTCGGCGGCTGCAATTGTCAGGATCAGCATCGCGAACACCTGTCCGGTCAAATCCTGCAAATGGCTTGAAAACGCCACCAGATTAATCGTCACCGATAACAGGATCAATTCAATCGACATCAGTATCAAAATCATGTTGCGGCGATTCAGAAAAATCCCGAACACGCCGATGGTAAACAGAATGGCTGCTACCATCAGGTAATGTTGCGTACCGATCTCCCATAATGTCATTTCTTGCATGGCTTTGCCTTTGCCTTTTCTTTTTTAACTTATACCGCCACCGGTTTCGACCTGTTCAACCCGCAACACGTCAGATGTTTTACGGTTGACCTGATCATAAATCTTTTGCCGACGTACACCCGATCTAGAGCGCAGCGTCAATGTAATCGCCCCGATCATCGCCACCAGCAAGACCAGCCCGGCCAGTTGGAAGAACATCATATAATCGGTGTAAAGAACCTGCCCCAGCGCTTCGGTATTATTCATCAGGCCCGCGCCGGAAATCGGCGATGCGACATTCATAGAGGAATCGGCAGAGAATTGCCAGCTATAGTAAATCCAGATCAACTCGGCCAGCAGGACAAAGCCGACCAGCGCGCCGATCGGCAGTGTTTTATGCATCGCGCCGGCGATACGGTTGGTTGAAACATCAAGCATCATGACCACAAACAGGAACAGCACAGCAACGGCGCCGACATAAACAATGACCAAAATCAAGGCAAGGAATTCAGCACCCAGCATGACAAACAGGCCAGCCGCATTAAAGAAAGCCAGGATCAGAAATAAAACCGAATGCACCGGATTTCGGGCTGAAATAACCATCATGCCGCTAATCAGCAGTACCGCAGAAAACATATAAAATACAAGCGCTTCAACCATTTTTAAAATCCTGTTTATTAACCTTAGCGATACGGGGCATCGGCAACGATATTGGCGGCCAGCTGAGCCTCCCACCGGTCACCGTTATCCAGCAGTTTTTCTTTGTCGTAGTAGAGTTCTTCACGCGTTTCGGTGGCGAATTCAAAATTCGGCCCCTCAACAATGGCATCCACCGGGCAGGCTTCCTCACATAAGCCGCAGTAAATGCACTTGGTCATATCAATGTCATAGCGCGTCGTCCGGCGACTGCCGTCATCGCGCTCTTCAGCTTCAATGGTAATCGCCAGTGCCGGGCAAACAGCTTCACAGAGTTTGCAGGCAATGCAGCGTTCTTCGCCATTCGGATAACGGCGCAGGGCATGTTCACCGCGAAAACGCGGGCTGATCGGTCCTTTTTCAAACGGATAATTGATCGTCACTTTCGGTTTGAAAAAATATTTCAGAGTCAGGGCAAAGCCTTTGACCAGCTCAACCAGCAGAAAACTCCGTGCGGTATTATCGAACTTACTCATCTTATACTCTCCTAAACCGGCAATGTATCGGTCATTAATAACACACCTGCAATAACAATCACCCAGAACAATGAGAATGGCAGGAAGACTTTCCAACCCAGACGCATCAGCTGATCATAACGGTAACGCGGCAAGGTCGCCCGCGACCACAGGAAGATAAACAGAACAAAAGCAATCTTAAGCGAGAACCAGATCACGCCCGGAATGGCCTGTAAAATCGCCCAGTCAAGGCTGAACGGTGCTTTCCAGCCGCCAAGGAACAAGACCACGGTCATCGCCGACATCAAAATCATATTTGCATATTCGCCCAGGAAGAACAGGGCAAAGGTCATGGATGAATATTCAACATTGAAGCCCCCGGCCAGCTCTGATTCCCCTTCGGGCAAATCAAAAGGCGCGCGGTTGGTCTCAGCCAGAGCCGAGATCACAAAAATAATAAACATAGGAAACAGCAGCAGCTGCATCCACCATGTGCGCTCTGACATGACAATTTCAGAAAGATTAAGCGAGCCTGACATCAAAATGACGGTGACAATGACAAAACCGATTGAGACTTCATAGGACACCATCTGCGCTGCCGAACGCAAACCACCCAGAAAGGCATAACGTGAGTTAGAGGCCCAGCCGGCCATCAAAACACCATAAACACCCAGCGATGAAACGGCAAATAAATACAAAACGCCGACATTGATATTGGCCAGAACCACCCCCTGATCAAACGGAATAACCGCCCAGGCAATCAGACTGAGCATAAAGGTCAGCACAGGCGCCAGCACAAAAACACCGCGGTTCGCCGCAGATGGAATAATCGTTTCCTTGCCGAGCAGTTTTAAACCATCGGCAAAAGGCTGCAACAGACCAAACGGACCGACCATATTTGGCCCCTGACGCAACTGCATGGCCGCCATGACTTTACGTTCAGCATAAGTCAGATAGGCCACCGCCACCAAAAGGGGTCCGGTGATCAACAAAATCTTCCCCAGTATCACCAACAGCGGAAGAATATAAAACTCAAAAAACTCAACCATTTGTACCCGTTTTCTTCGGAGCTTTCTTTAAGAATGCCGTCTGGCATTCCGCCATAATACGCGATGCACGTGATATCGCATCCGTTTGATAGAAATTCTGAATCGGCGATGTGAAGCCTGCTTTGGTCACCTTACCCGGCGCGCCTAAAGAATGCCATTTGCTTTCGATCGGCTGATCAATGCCCGCAAAAGCCGGATTATCACGGATCATTTCTGCCCGTAATTCCTGAAGATGATTATACGGCAGTGGCCCATCGGTAAATTCGGCTGTAAATTCTGACAGCGCCCGGATGATTTTCCAGTCTGCCCGCGCCTCACCCGGCGGGAAGACCGCCTGACGGGCAATCTGTGGCCGACCTTCGGTATTCATATAGACACCGTTTTTCTCGGTATAAGCCGCGCCCGGCAGAATAACATCGGCATGCATGGCCGCATGATCGCCATGATGCCCCTGATAAACAACAAAGGCCTTTGTGCTCAACTGATCAAACGGCAGTTCATCGGCGCCCAACAGATATAGCGCCTTAATCTTACCGGATTTTGTTTCTTCAATCATTTTCCGGGCATTATAGCCGCCCTGCCCCGGTAAAAAGCCAAGTGACAGCGCACCGACACGGCTGGCCGCGGTATGCAGCATGTTAAAGCCGTTCCAGTCGCGGCTGGTCACTTCAAATTCTTCGGCGACCTGCGCGGCCAGTGCCTGAATGGCTTTACCATCTTTACGGCACAGCGCCCCGGCCCCTAAAATCAGTACCGGCTTTTTAGCCGCTTTAAAGGCTTTTACAAAATCACTCTTACTGGTCCGAAAGCCTGACAGTGTGTCTGCCCCGGCGCCCAGATAATCATAAGGGTAAGTAAGATCAGCCTGCTCCCCGATCACACCAATCGGCATATCAGGATTTGCCAGATGCGCCTTACGGATACGGGCATTGATCATCGGCGCTTCCCAGCGCGGGTTTGTACCGACCAACAAAATTGCATCGGCATCTTCAAGCCCCGCAATTGTCGTATTGAACAGATAACTTGCCGGGTGCTCTGTATCGAAAACAGCACCATCCATACGGCAATCCATATGCGGCGATTCAAGACGGGTCATCAGATCCTTCAGCGCTTTGATTTCTTCCGCTGCCGACAGATTACCAACAATCGCGCCGATTTCCTTGCCGTCCAGCTTCTCAAAACGGCTGGAAATCATATTAAAGGCTTCTTCCCAACTGGCCGGACGCAGTTTTTTATTCTCGCGGATATAAGGCTGATCAAGCCTTTGCAGCATCAAACCGTCATAGGCAAAGCGGGTTTTATCCGAGATCCATTCCTCGTTCACATCTTCGTGCAGGCGCGGCAAAACGCGCATCACTTCATTGCCGCGGCTGTCGACCCTGATATTAGATCCCACCGCATCACTGACATCAATGGTTTCAGTCTTGGTCAGCTCCCAGGGCCGGGCCTTGAACTGATAAGGGGCGGAGACAAGCGCACCGACCGGGCAAACATCAATCAGATTACCGGACAGTTCCGAGGTGACCATCTGTTCTACATAGGTACCAATTTCAATCACTTCACCGCGGCCCAAAAGGCCCAGTTCTGAGACACCGGCAATTTCATCGGCAAAACGGATACAGCGGGTGCATTGAATACAGCGGTTCATATGGGTGGCGACCAGGGGCCCCAGGTTTTTGTTCTTCACCGCGCGCTTGCCTTCTGTATAGCGCGAGCGATCATAGCCATAGGCCACTGATTGATCCTGAAGGTCGCATTCGCCGCCCTGATCACAGATCGGGCAATCCAGCGGGTGATTGATCAACAGAAATTCCATCACACCCTGACGGGCTTTATGCACTTTGTCAGAGCCGGTAATCACTTTCATATCGTCGCCACAGGGCAAGGCACAGCTGGCCACAGGTTTTGGCGCCCCCTCGACCTCGACCAGACACATCCGGCAATTGCCCGGAACCGACAGGCGGTCATGGTAGCAAAAGCGCGGGATTTCAACGCCCAGCTGTTCCGCCGCCTGAAGAATCGACGTGCCCGGCTCGACTGTAATTTCTATCCCATCAATGGTAAGTTTAGGCATGGTCTTTTCCCTTGTTTATTCAGCCGCAACAGCGCGCGTACGGTATTCAAGAATGCGTTTTTCCAGTTCAGGCCGGAAATGGTTTACCAGCCCCTGAATCGGCCAGGCCGAGGCATCACCATGCGCACAGATCGTATGGCCTTCCATCTGGCTACAAACATCCATCAGCATATCAATTTCGTCAATCCGGGCATCACCGGTCGTCATTCGCTGCATCAACCGGTAAATCCAGCCGGTACCCTCACGGCACGGCGTACATTGACCGCAGCTTTCGTGCCAGTAAAACCGCGCCAGACGGGTAATGGCAAAAATAATATCCGTGCTCTTGTCCATAACAATCACAGCCGCGGTGCCCAGGCCGGAATTCACCGCGCGCAGACTATCAAAATCCATCAAGACATCTTCGCAGATATCTTTGGGCAGCAGCCGTGTCGAAGAACCACCCGGAATCACCGCCAACAGATTGTCCCAACCACCGCGCACACCGCCGGCATGTTTTTCGAGAAGCTCTTTCATGGGTAAGCCGAGCTCTTCTTCAACATTACAGGGCCGATTTACATGGCCTGAAATACAAAACAGTTTGGTGCCGTGGTTATTCTCACGCCCCAGGCTGGAAAACCAGTCACCGCCCCGGCGGAGAATTTCAGGTACTGACGCAATGGTTTCAACATTATTAACCGTTGTCGGACAGGAATACAGCCCGGCCATGGCCGGAAATGGCGGCTTATTACGCGGCAGGCCCTTTTTACCTTCAAGGCTGGACAGCAAAGCTGTTTCTTCGCCGCAGATATACGCCCCGGCGCCACGATGGACATAAAGATCAAAATCCCAACCTGAACCGGCCGCATTTTTGCCGAGCAAGCCCTTATCATAGGCCTCGTCAATTGCGGCCTGCAGGATATTGGCTTCGTGATAAAACTCCCCGCGAATATAGATATAACAGGCATGGGCCTGCATGGCGAAGCTGCCTAACAAAGCACCTTCGATCAGTTTATGCGGTTCATTGCGGATAATGTCGCGGTCTTTGCAGGTTCCCGGCTCGGATTCATCGGCGTTAATAACCAGATAATGCGGCTTGCCTGAATCCTTTGGCATAAATGACCATTTAAGACCGGTGGGGAAACCTGCGCCACCGCGGCCACGCATACCGGATTTTTTCATTTCATCAATGATCCAGTCACGGCCATTCTTAATCAATTTTTTGGTATTATCCCAATCACCACGCTTTTGCGCCGCTTTTAGCCGCCAGTCTTCCCAGCCGTAGAGATTGGTATAAATACGATCCTGATCCTTTAGCATTTATTTCCCCTTCCCGGATGGCGTTGCCATTTCAATGCCGGCTTTTTTCGCCTGGCTTTCCAGCGACGTCGGACCAAGCTGAGCCATAGACCCCTTACGTCCGGTTTGCGATCCGGGCGGAACATCTTTGCCCTCGGCCAGCGCGGTCAGAACATCTTCCAGCCGCTTGGCATCCAGATCCTCATAATAATCATCATTGATCTGAATCATCGGCGCGTTGACACAGGCCCCCAGACATTCGACTTCGGTCAGGGTAAATTTACCGTCTTTGGTCGTCTCGCCGGATTTAATGCCCAGTGTCTTTTCACAGGTTTTCAGAAGGTCCCCGCCACCGCAGAGCATGCAGGGCGTTGTCGTGCACAGCTGCAGATGATATTCGCCCACCGGCGCCAGATTATACATGGTGTAAAAGGTTGCAACCTCATAAACCTTGATCCGCGGCATATCCAGAATACGGGCAATTTCATCGACAGCAGGCTCGGGAATCCAGTTATCATGCTGACGCTGCGCCATATCAAGCAACGGCATAACGGCCGAGGCCTGAAACCCCTTGGGATATTTGGCAATAATACGGTCAATTTCCTTCAGATTTTCTTTTGAAAATTTGAAGTCTTTTGGCTGGTTTGGATATCTTTTAGCTTTTACACCCATGTCTTATCTGCCCGGTTTTGGGTTGCGTCTTTTTAACTTTGTTTTTGGCCCGTTTTTGAGCGCTCTTTTAATCTTTGCTTCGTTCAAATCACGCGTTTTTTCATAGCTGATCGGAAAATCAAAATCCCTTGCTCTATATTGAACTTCCAGCCCATAGCCTGCATTTTTATCCTTCTCGTCTCTAAAGAACATGCATACAATCAGTTTATCTTCTTTGTCATGGCGAAAACGACGGAAGTAATAGTCCGTAATTTCTCCCTTTTCACCTCGATATTCAACCTCTTTGCCTCGCTCCATCCCCTCAGGCAATTCGCCTGTAAGGCTGGAAATCCGCCCGGCACTGGAATTAACACTGGCGCCCGATTCAAACTCCACCATCAGGCGCAAATGCATACCGGCATTAGGATTATACCGATTTTCCACCTGGCGCCAATGCAGGTCTTTAACGACATCGCGGTTGCCGTCCAGTAAAACGGTCGCACCTTTTCGTATATAAGGCGGTAATGCTTCTTGCCAATTGGTCATCTATCCCTACCTGTCAATCTCACCAAACACGACATCCATTGACCCGATAATAGCCACCGTATCGGCCAGCATATGGCCTTTTGACATGTAATCAATCGCCTGCAAATGTGCAAATCCCGGCGCGCGTATGCGGCACCGGTAAGGCTTGTTTGTTCCATCAGAAACCAGATATACCGCAAATTCACCTTTTGGCGTTTCAACGGCGGTATAGGTTTCACCGGCCGGTACATGGTAGCCTTCGGTGTAAAGCTTAAAGTGATGAATCAGCGCTTCCATTGAGTATTTCATTTCAGAACGGCTTGGCGGTGATACTTTATGATCTTCATTCATCACCGGGCCATCCGGCATATTTTCGATGCATTGACGCATGATTTTGCAGGACTGGCGCATTTCCTCGATACGGACAAGATAACGTGCATAGCAATCCCCTGTCGTACCGATTGGTACATCAAAATCAAACTTTTCATAGCCATCATAAGGCTGCGACTTACGCAGATCCCAGGCAACGCCGGACCCCCGCAGCATCGGGCCGCTAAAGCCCCAGTCAAGCGCGTCTTCCTTGCTGACAATGCCGATATCAACGGTACGCTGCTTGAAAATCCGGTTATTGGTCAACAGACTTTCCAGATCATCGGCAAATTTGGGAAACTCTTCGGTAAATCTCAGCATATCTTCGGCAAGACCGGCAGGCATATCCTGATGCACGCCACCGGGACGGAAATAATTGGCATGCAGGCGCGCGCCGCTGACCCGCTCGTAAAATTCCATAGCGATTTCACGCTGTTCGAACCCCCATAAAGACGGCGTGATCGCACCGACATCCAGCGCATAAGTGGTCAGGCTGAGAATATGGTTGAGGATTCTGGTCAGCTCTGCAAACAGGACACGGATATACTGGCCGCGTTCGGGCACTGAAATCCCCAGCAGCTTTTCTGTTGCCAGGGCAAAAGCATGCTCCTGCGACATCGGCGATACGTAATCGAGCCGGTCAAAATAGGGGATAGCCTGAAGATAGGTTTTATGCTCAATCAGTTTTTCCGTTCCCCGGTGAAGCAGACCGATATGCGGGTCACAACGCTCGACCACTTCGCCATCCATTTCCATGATCAGGCGGAGAACCCCGTGCGCTGCCGGGTGCTGCGGACCAAAATTCAGCGTATAGGGCTTGATTTTGGTTTCTTCGGCGATTTCAATATTCGTTTCTGTCATCTCAAGGCTTTACCTTTTCTTCAATCAACTCAAGACCGCTTTCCGGCATATGAGCCTTTTCATCACCGGGCAGGGTCTGGACATCGGTCATCCCCTCCCAGGGGCTTAAAAAATCGAAACGGCGGAAATCCTGGGCCAGCTTCACAGGCTCATAAACCACACGTCTTTGTTCTTCGTCATAACGCACTTCGACATAGCCGGTCAGCGGGAAATCCTTGCGCTGCGGGTGCCCTGCAAAACCATAATCGGTCAGAATACGGCGCAAATCAGGATGATCGCGGAAATAAACGCCATACATATCCCAGACTTCCCGTTCAAACCAGTTGGCGCTGCTGAACAAATCGACGACACTGTCAACGGGGGTCTTTTCATCTGTCTGGATCTTAACGCGGATACGCAGGTTATGGTTAAGGCTCAGCAGGTTATACACAACATCAAAACGCTCATCCCGCGTCGGGTAGTCAACACCGGCAACATCAACCAATTGTTTAAAGTTACAGGCCGCGTCATCACGCAGAAAGCTCAGAACCTCACGCACGGATTCACGGCGTACCTTAATGACAAACTCGCCATGGCTGATTTCATATTTTAAAATCGCCTTGCTGAGTGCCATTTTCAGATAGCTTTTTAAATCTTTCAAATCCTGAAGTGACATATCACCGTACCAATCTTGTATCTTCGCGCTGAATTTTCTTTTGCAGCTGTAAAATACCGTAAATCAAAGCTTCCGCCGTCGGCGGGCAGCCCGGAACATAAATATCGACCGGAACAATCCGATCACAGCCCCGTACAACTGAATAGGAATAGTGGTAATAGCCGCCGCCATTGGCGCAGGAGCCCATTGAAATGACCCAGCGGGGCTCTGCCATCTGGTCATAGACCTTACGCAGTGCCGGGGCCATTTTATTGGTCAGCGTACCGGCCACAATCATGACATCAGACTGCCGCGGGCTGGGCCGCGGAATCACGCCAAAGCGGTCAAGGTCATAACGTGCCATATATGAATGAATCATCTCGACCGCACAACAGGCCAGCCCAAAGGTCATCGGCCAGAGTGAGCCGGTCCGGGCCCAGTCGAGCAGTTTGTCAAAATTAGCAACAACATACCCCTTATTGCGAATCTGTTCATTGGCGGCATGAAGAATGGCGTCCTGCTCGGCTCCGGGCAGAATAAGGCTGCTCTGGCTTTTTTTTGTTTCTACTCCCAATCGAGTGCTCCTTTTTTCCATTCATAAATAAAGCCAACGGTCAGGATGCCAAGGAAAACAACCATAGACCAAAAACCGATAACCCCAATCGTTCCCAAAGACACAGCCCAGGGAAACAGAAAGGCAACTTCAAGATCGAAAATAATAAACAGAATAGCCACCAGATAGAACCGGACATCAAATTTGCCACGACTGTCATCAAAGGCTTCAAAGCCACATTCATACGCTGACAGTTTTTCTGAGTCGGGGCGCTGTCTGGCAACAATATAAGAGGCGACAACCATCATCAAAGCCATACCACCGGCAACCGCTATAAAAACAAGGATAGGCAGGTATTCGACTAAAAGTTCTTGTGGCATCATTCCCTCGGCTTTTGCCTTTCAGGCAATCTTATTTTTAGATTTTGATGTATTCTGACCGCCATACCCATATTAGTCAACAAGACTTACGCTTCAAGAAAAAATACATCCCGCCGCTGTAAATACAGCCTATGAAATGCCTCTTGAAACAGAGCTGGTAATATATAAAGAAAAAAGGAATAAAAAAGTAAAGTGGCGCGAGTGACGGGACTTGAACCCGCGGCCTCCGCCGTGACAGGGCGGCGCTCTAACCAACTGAGCTACACCCGCGCAATTTTTTGAGTGGCTCGTTATGGAGTGTATATTTGAACCATTCGGCCTTGGATGTCAACGCTTTTTTTTAAATAATTCTTTCGCGCCGCCCTCGCAAAGCATATCTTATGACCTGTAACGTTTTTGCTAATGAAATCATGCGCTTAATGATATATTATGGATAACAAAAAGAGGGGAAAGCACATATGACGCGCAAAGTCGGCGTTATGTTCGGTTCTTTTACCCCCCCCGCATAATGGCCATGCGACGGCGATTGAATGCGCCCTTAACCGGGAAGGTCTCGACAGAATTTTCGTGATACCAGTTCCACAGTCTCCCTTTAAAACCCATATCCCGCAAATTAACTATGAAGAGAAACTGCATCTGTGCCGTCTAGCATTCGAAAGTGATGCAGATAAAGTTCAAATCCAGCCCTTTCTGACGTCTTTGACCAAAAATAAATATATCGCCACTGTCAAAAGTATGGTTCAAACCCTGAAACATATACAGCAGCAGGAAGGCATCCAGCGTCTTACGCTGGTTGCGGGGGGGGATTTTCAAAAAAAATTCCAACGCTTGCAGTTACTGGCGCAATTACTACAAAATCCAGCGACCAAAACATCCTTGATGTTGGCGACACAGTTTAATGAACGCAGCCGAAAAAGAGCTCTGGATATTCTCAACAAGGTTGATGTTCTAAATAAAGTCGAACCTTCCAGCGTTAATCATGAAAAACGGGAGGGGATTTCTTCGACCTTTATACGCGAAGCCCTGAAAACGGAAACAGACCTTAGCCCCTACGTTAATGAAAGCGTTCGCAAATACATCCAGACCAAAGGCCTTTACCGGTAAGAAATGATAAGGGATAAAATGGTGGGCGGTGACGGTCTCGAACCGCCGACCTACTCGGTGTAAACGAGTTGCTCTACCAACTGAGCTAACCGCCCTTCGACTAAGGTAGAATAATTAGACAATAACGCAGCCCCTGTCAAGAACTGAATCCAGTGCATTTTTCTTATAAAGGATTTTAGGACAGACTCGCCATTTTTAATAAAAAAAACGGTCGGCGCTTTGCAGCAGGCCGACCGTTTATTCTGATCAAACTTTAAAGTCGCTGATTAGTTTACAGCTTCTTTCAGTTTTGAACCTGGTGAGAATTTAACCTGGTTCGCTGCTGGAATGTTGATCTTTTCGCCAGTGCGCGGATTGCGGCCTTCACGAGCAGAACGTTTGGTTTTTTTGAAAGAACCAAAACCAACCAGAGTTACAGAACCTGATTTTTTAACACCGGTCTCGAGACCTTCGAGAACGAGGTTCAGGTAACGCTCAGCTTCAGCTTTGCTGCCACCGGCTTGTTGAGAAATAAATTCTACGAGTTCAGTTTTATTCACGGGAGATCTCCCTCAGTTAGACGTTTAATTCAGACTGCGGATACAAACCGCAGCCTACCCCCAACATAACGAATCTGGCGTGCTGCCTACGATTCGCGATGTTTAGTTGACTCTATAATGCTGATTTTTTACAAAACCTCAATGGTGAATCACGTCTTCTGCCTGATTTTCTGCGGGTTTTGACGGAATTTTCTCAATTTCGGCCATAATTTCGTCAGAAATCGGCTCCGGCGCCTCAACAAGAGCATGCGACAGCACCTCTTCGACTGTTTGCACCGGAATGATTTCCAGCCCTTTTTTGACATTTTCAGGGATTTCCCGAAGGTCTTTTGCATTGTCATGCGGGATAAGCACCGTGGTGATTCCACCGCGCATCGCTGCCAACAGCTTTTCTTTTAAACCGCCGATGGGCAGAACCCGACCGCTCAAACGTACCTCACCGGTCATGGCGACGTGACGTTTTACCGGAATCCCTGTCAAGGACGAGACCATGGTTGTGACCATGGCACTCCCCGCTGATGGGCCATCTTTGGGCACCGCACCTTCCGGCACATGAACCTGTATGCTTTTACGGTCAAAAATCCGCGGATCAATACCCAAAGCCGGAGAACGTGATTTAATCAACATTTCGGCGACACGAACCGATTCTTTCATGACATCTTTTAGATTACCCGTCGCGGCCGTTTTTTCCTTACCCGGAATCATAACCGATTCAATCGACAATAAATCACCGCCGGTTTCGGTCCAGGCAAGCCCTGTTACAACACCGACCAGATCTTCTTCTTCGGCCAAGCCATACCGATGGCGTTTAACACCGGCATATTTCTCCAGATTTTTCGGCGTAATTTTCAAGGATTTGCGCTTTTTCAGCAAAATTTCCTTAATGGCTTTACGGCCAAGGCTGGAAAGTTCGCGCTCCAGATTCCGAACACCGGCTTCCCGCGTATAATAACGCACCAGATCACGCAGCGCCGCATCGGTAATCGAAAACTCATTGCGTTTCAGACCGTTTGCTTTCAACTGCTTTTTGATCAGATGGCGTTTGGCGATCTGAACTTTTTCATCTTCCGTATAGCCTGACAGGCGAATAACTTCCATCCGATCCAGCAAAGGCTGCGGCATATTCAAACTGTTCGAGGTGCAGACAAACATGACATCTGACAGATCATAATCAACCTCCAGATAATGATCCTGGAATGTATCATTCTGTTCCGGGTCCAAGACTTCCAGCAGGGCCGATGACGGATCACCGCGCCAGTCATTGCCAAGCTTATCAATTTCATCAAACAGGAAAATCGGGTTGGACGTCTTGGCCTTTTTCATGCCCTGAATAACTTTACCGGGCATAGAGCCAATATAGGTACGACGGTGGCCGCGAATTTCCGATTCATCACGCACGCCGCCCAGGGACATCCGTACAAAATTACGGTTGGTGGCCTCGGCAATAGATTTACCAAGCGAGGTTTTCCCCACACCGGGCGGGCCCATCAGGCAGAGAATTGGCCCTTTAACCTTGCTCATGCGCTGTTGCACAGCCAGATATTCCAAGATCCGTTCCTTGACCTTTTCAAGACCGTAATGATCGCGATCAAGGATCTTTTTAGCGTATTTCAAATCATTCTTAAGCTTGCTGCGCTTCTTCCACGGAATAGACAGCATCCAGTCCAGATAATTGCGCACCACGGTCGCCTCGGCCGACATCGGGCTCATCTGGCGGAGCTTTTTCATTTCTGCTTCCGCTTTGGCTTTGGCTTCTTTTGACAATTTGGTTTTCTGGATCTGTTCTTCGAGTTCAGCGATTTCATCGACGCCATCCTCGCCTTCATTCAGCTCTTTCTGAATGGCTTTCATCTGTTCGTTCAGATAATATTCGCGCTGGGTTTTTTCCATTTGCTTTTTAACACGACCACGCACGCGTTTTTCGACTTCCAGCACATCGATCTCATTCTCCATATAGGCAAAGATCTGTTCCAGCCGTTCTGTCAGATTGGTCGATTCCAGTAATTTTTGCTTGTCATCAATCTTCAGAACCAAATGCGAGGCAATCGTATCGGCCATCTTGGAAATATCTTCAATCTGAGAGATCGAGCTTACGACCTCAGGCGGTATCTTTTTGTTCAGCTTTACATACTGTTCGAATTCGGTCAGAACAGCACGGCTAAGCCCTTCAAAACTTTCGCTTTGCGGTGATTGTTCATCGCAATCATCAAATTCAGCAATAAAATAGCCGTCTTTTTCCTCGATATGATCGATGCGCACACGGTGCAGCCCTTCGACAAGGACCTTAACCGTGCCATCCGGCAATTTTAGTAACTGTAATACGCTGCCGACAACCCCGATGGTGAACATGTCTTCACCTGACGGATCATCCTTAACGGCATCTTTCTGTGTGACCAGCAGGATCCGTTTATCCTTTTCCATCACGGCTTCCAACGCTTTTACAGACCGGTCCCGACCAACAAAAAGCGGCACGATCATATGAGGAAAAACAACGATATCCCGCAAAGGCAAAACTGGTGTTTTTGAACTTGAAGATCCAAGAATATTCATCTCTAGACTGTTCCTTTTTTTTAATTCTTAATCGGGATTAGTTTCATAAGAGCGCCGCACCCGATATTTCATAAACTCTGACAATTAAGCTAGGCTTGATATCGTATTTGGCAAGCGTCGAAAAACCAGCCCTCTATCTGCCCTCACAGACAGATTCAGGCTGGTTTTTATAGAGCAGATCATCTGGCGGTTATTTCGCAGCTTCTGGCACCGGACGTTTTTCAACAATTTCATCAACAATTCTAAACTGCTTGGCTTCTTCGGCAGACATAAAGCGATCCCGTTCCAGCGTTTCTTCAATCAGTTTAAGTTTTTGTCCGGTATGTCTGACATAAATTTCATTCAGACGTTTGCGAAGACTGATAATTTCACGGGCGTGAATTTCAATATCTGTTGCCTGACCACGCGCACCACCTGAAGGCTGGTGAACCATAATACGGGAATTTGGCAGGGCATAACGTTTACCTTCTGCACCGGCCGCAAGCAGCAGTGAGCCCATAGAAGCCGCCTGACCTACACAAACCGTCGCCACATCAGGGCGGATATACTGCATGGTATCATACATAGCCAGACCGGAGGTCACGACCCCGCCCGGTGAATTGATATACATATAGATGTCTTTTTTCGGATTTTCCGATTCGAGATGCAACAACTGCGCACAAATCAGCGAAGACATATGATCCTCGACCTGTCCGGTCAGGAAAATAATGCGCTCTTTGAGCAGGCGGGAATAGATATCAAATGACCGCTCCCCCCGGGCCGTTTGCTCAATCACCATGGGAACGAGGTTCATGACAACATCTTCAATGTGCGAATTCGAATTCATCTGTAAGTCCTTTTGTTTGTGCCTAGTTTTCTTAATTCGAGGATATTTTTACCAAGCATAGCATGTTTCATCAAAAAGAAAATGGCCGACAGGTATTTTCTGTCGACCATTTTTAATTTGTAGGATTAAAGATGTGATTAGATCATCAAGACCCGTTACCCGGTTTATGGGTACCGTTTTTCTTAGATGGTTTATCATCTGCGGCCGGCTGATCATCGTTAGATGGTTTGTTATTCTTTCTATGGTCACTGGCAACCTGCAGAATATCGACGATATCCTCGGTAAAGTGCTTACGACCTTTATAGTTAAAGTCTTCTTTCATTTTTGCCGGATCGAATGGTGTCGGCTTGGTTGCCTTATATGAATCATCAATAAGACCAAGCGTTTTGGCATTAACTATAGTTGCCCTGGATGGAAATATTTTTTTAAATCTTTC
>JBNJDW010000017.1:0-16407 GCA_051745265.1 Pseudomonadota bacterium | reverse complement strand
CGTTCTGGAACATTGTGAACTGCCTTTCGAACATATGGAGAAAGCTTTTTATGCCGCGCGGCAGAATGGGGCAGACAGCAACGTCAAGCTTATACAAACGCATTGTGAAGACCTGCAATGGGAATTTGACCCGCAATGGCCGTCGCGTGTTACCCGTTATACACCCAATTTTATGCCCGAACGCAGCCTGACGGAGATTTTTAATTTTGAAAGTAAATATGGCGAACGTATTTCCATTTTGAAAAATACAGTGACCGAGCAGGAAACCATGTCACGGGAAAGCTTCAGCCAGATTGATGATAAAGACACACTTAGCAAAGCAGCGGACTTGCTTGAAAAATTTGGAGGGCATGCAAAGTCACAGAAAAAGGCCGATATCCCTGCGCTAAAGACACGTCCTGCTGTCAAAACGGTTCGCAGGGACCGCTGATTTCTTATTCAAAGGCCGAGCTTGCACCGGCGCATGGAAAACGCTAAATTCAGCGCATGACATCTGCACATTCTTCTTTATCGCCTTGTGGCGAAATTTTACGTGACTATGATCGTGATCGTTTTCTAACATCGCTTTTTGCGCCGGCGAAAGAACGCGAAGCCCTTTTTGCTTTATATGCGTTCAACCATGAAATCGCCAAAACCCGTGAATTGATCAGTGAAACGGTCATGGGGCTTATCCGTCTGACCTGGTGGCGCGAAGCCATCGAGGAAATTTACGCAGGTAAACCCGCAAGAGCGCATGAGGTTGTCGAGCCACTGGCCAAAGCGATCCGCGACTATGATTTACCGCAGGATAAGTTCGAGGCCTTGATCTATGGCCGTGAATTTGATCTTGAAGATGTTCTGCCCAGCAATATGACAGGATTGCAGAATTATGCCCAGTTTACGGCCATGCCCCTGACAGAGCTTGCCAATATGATCCTGTCCGGCCAGCCGCATTCAGATATGGCCGCGCCGGTAGCGCAGATTATTGCCCTGACCGGTATTCTGCGCGCTGTGCCTTTTCATGCCCGCCAGCACCGCTGCTATCTGCCCGAAGATCTGTTAAGAGCAGAAGGGCTCTCGCCTCAGGATATCTATAACGGGAAATCACCGGAACGTTTAAAACCGGTTGCCAAGGCCATTACAGCACAGATCAATCCGCATTTTGAGGATGTTGAGGTAAAATCCGCGCTCCGGCCTGTTTTGTTGCAGGTCAGCCGCGCCCGCCAATATATCCGGCAATTGGAAAAACAGGATTACGATGTTTTTGATCCGGCCTTCCAAGGAGAACCGCCGTTTTCTGTGCTGCGCTTAATCTGGAATTATACATTTCATCGTATTTGATATGGCAACAGACAAAAAAATTCCCGCCGGTTAAAAGCGGGAATTGTCTAATCGCTAAGAAATATTTGCTTAAATGTACTGAACGTCCAGAATTTCATAGGCTTTTTCGCCTTTAGGGGTCCGGACCTCGACACTGTCGCCGACCGTTTTACCAATTAACGCGCGCGACAGCGGCGCTGTGTTTGAAAGCCTGTTGCTGTCAATGTCTGCTTCATATTCACCGACAATCTGATAGGTGACTTCTTCTTCGGTGTCTTCATCAACCAGCTTAACGGTCGCGCTGAAACGAACCGTATCATCACCATTCATGGTAGCCGGATCAATGATTTCAGCACGGGACAGACGGGATTCAAGCTCAAGAATGCGGCCTTCAACAAAGCTCTGGCGTTCGCGGGCAGCATGATATTCCGCATTTTCCGACAAATCACCATGCGCGCGCGCTTCGGCAATCGCCTCAATAATTGCAGGGCGCTCAACGGTCTTTAGTTTTTTTAATTCCTGTTCAAGCTGCGTAAATCCGCCTGCCGTAATTGGAAGCTTATCCATGATTATCCTCATGTCTGATGGGTAAAGTGGCTGCTAATATATACCAGAATTATTTATTTTGCAACCGATTAAGCCGCGTTTATATAATCCTGCAGTGATGTGACATCCATCGGCTTACCGCTTTGAAGGTCGGCAATCGCTTTGATCGCAGCTTTTGCACCGGACAGCGTCGTATAATAGGGGATCCTGTTTTGCAAGGCGGCCCGGCGCAGGTTAAAGCTATCGACAATGGCCCGCGGACCATGGGTTGAATTGATCACAAGCTCAATATCGCCATTGATCATGGCATCAACCACATGCGGTTGGCCTTCATGGACCTTGTTGATTTTATAGGCCCGGATACCGGCATTCACCAGATGCGCAGCGGTCCCCCCCGTGGCAATGATCTTAAAGCCCAGATCCTGCAATTTTGCCGCCAGCGGTATGGCCAGATTCTTATCTATATCTTTTACGGATATAAAGACCGTGCCGGACAAGGGCAGGAATGATCCTGTACCCAATCGTGCCTTGGCAAAAGCATCAGTAAAGCTGCGATCAATGCCCATAACCTCACCGGTGGACTTCATTTCAGGGCCAAGGACGACATCTACACCGGGGAAGCGGGCAAAAGGAAAGACCGGTGCCTTAACCGCCGTATAATGACCAAGCGTACTGGTCAAAAAGCCCTGATCTTCCAAAGATTGCAGGCTTTCGCCCAGCATCAGACGGGTGGCCAGATTGGCAACCGCAACGCCGGTGGCTTTGGCAACAAAAGGTACGGTGCGTGAGGCTCTGGGATTGACTTCCAATATATAGATTTCATAGGCATCCAGATTGGCCGGATCACGGCTTTCTGAGACGACAAACTGGACATTCATCAGGCCTTGAATCTGCAAGCCTTTGGCCAAGGTCACAGCCTGCCGGGTCATATCATCAATGATATCCTGACGTAAGGAGTGCGGCGGCAGGGCACAGGTGCTGTCGCCGGAATGCACGCCGGCTTCTTCGATATGCTCCATGACGCCGACAATATGGACGTCTTTGCCATCACTGATCGCATCAATATCGACTTCGATACAATGCTGAAGATACTTATCAATTAACACCGGATGGGTGCCTGATACTTCGACCGCATTTTGAATATAATTCTTTAAGCTGCTGGTATCATAGACAATTTCCATTGCACGACCACCAAGCACATAAGAGGGGCGGATGATCACCGGATAGCCGATATTCTCGGCAATGGTCAGGGCCTGTTCTTCGGTGCGGGCAAGGCCGTTTGGCGGTTGTTTCAGGCTCAGTTTATTCAGCAATTGCTGGAAACGTTCCCGATCTTCGGCAAGGTCAATCGCATCAGGGGCAGTACCCAAGACCGGAATATTATTCTCTTCCAGTGTTTTGCAAAGCTTCAAGGGCGTTTGCCCGCCCAGTTGGACAATAACACCAAGGACTTCGCCGTTCTCCTGTTCTGTTTTGATAATATTCAGGACATTTTCTGCGGTAATCGGCTCGAAATACAGGCGGTCAGAGGTATCGTAATCTGTCGATACAGTTTCGGGGTTACAGTTCACCATGATGCTTTCATAGCCCAGTTCCCGCACAGCATAGGCAGCATGAACGCAGCAGTAATCAAATTCAATCCCCTGACCAATCCGGTTAGGGCCGCCGCCAAGGATAATAACCTTTTTCCGGTCAGATGGCCGGGCTTCGTTATACAGCGCTTCGGGCGTTTCATAGCTGGAATAGAAATAGGCGGTTTCTGAATTAAATTCGGCAGCACAACTATCGACGCGTTTATAAACCGGTTTCAACCCCAGTTTTTCCCGATGGGCGCGGACCTCTTTCTCGTTTAAGCCCGATAATTTAGCCAGCCGCAGATCTGAGAAACCAAGACGCTTCAGCAAAAAGAAACTGTAAACATCTTCGGGCAAGCCTTCGGTTTTGATGGCGTTCTCATAGCTGACAAGATTCTCCAGCCGTTCCAGAAACCAACGATCATAATGGCAGATTTTTTGAATGTCTTCCAAGCTCATATCCTGACGAAACGCCTGAGCAATCACCCGAATTCTGTTCGGCCCGGGATAGGCCAACGCCGCGGTCAGGTCCTGCGGGTGATCACCAACATCGACTTCATCAAGGCCGGTCAGGTCATTTTCCATCGCGGACAGCGCTTTTTGTAAGGATTCTTCGAAACACCGGCCCATGGCCATGACTTCCCCGACGGATTTCATCGAGGTTGTCAGTTTATCCTGCGTGCCTTTGAATTTTTCAAAGTTAAAGCGTGGGATTTTGGTGACGACATAATCAATAGACGGCTCGAAAGAGGCCGGAATTTTATTGGTGATATCGTTCTGTAATTCATCCAGCGTATAGCCCACAGCCAGCTTGGCGGCAATCTTGGCAATCGGAAAACCGGTCGCTTTGGAGGCGAGGGCGGAAGACCGCGATACCCGCGGATTCATTTCAATAACCAGCATTCGGCCATCTTCGGGATTAACCGCAAACTGGACATTTGAGCCGCCGGTATCAATGCCAATCCCCCGCAGAACGGCCAGTGAGGCATTGCGCATGCGTTGAAATTCACGGTCCGTCAGGGTCAGGGCCGGGGCCACGGTAATGGAATCGCCGGTATGAACGCCCATCGGATCGATATTCTCGATCGAACAGATAATAATGCAATTGTCGCTTTTATCGCGAACGACTTCCATTTCATATTCTTTCCAGCCCAGAACAGATTCCTCAACCAGCACTTCGGTGACCGGAGAGGCCTCAAGCCCGGCGGTGACGATTTCAATATATTCCTCACGGTTAAAAGCAATGCCGCCACCGGTGCCGCCCATGGTAAAGCTGGGGCGGATAATCATCGGCAGGCCGATATTCTCAATCGCCTGCATGGCATCTTCCAAAGAATTAACGGTCTGGCTTTTGGGGCTCTCAAGCCCAAGCCGGTCCATGCATTCACGAAAAAGCTGGCGGTCCTCAGCCATGGCAATGGATTCACGGTTGGCGCCGATCAGCTCAATACCCAGCCGTTCAAGCGTACCGTCTTCCGCCAAAGCCAGCGCCGCATTCAATGCTGTCTGACCGCCCATGGTCGCCAGTAAGGCCTCTGGCCGTTCTTTTTCAAGGATTTTGGCGACAATCTCCGGCGTGATCGGTTCAATATACGTTGCATCGGCCATATCCGGGTCCGTCATAATTGTGGCCGGGTTGGAGTTGATTAATATGACACGGTAACCGTCTTCACGAAGCGCCTTACAGGCCTGCGCCCCTGAATAATCAAACTCACAGGCCTGGCCGATAATAATAGGCCCCGCGCCAATTACAGCGATGGTTTTCAGATCGGTTCTTTTGGTCATTATACCTTACCTGTTATTTTAACGTTGAAAGAATGTAACTGTAGTTATCAGTCCATATTCGTGTTTCTACCGGTGCCGTTATTTGTTCCCAATCTTGTTCCACCAACAGATCAGCCACCTCTTTGTTTTTGGTCAAGGCCAACCAGTGTGATTCTGCCTCCCATGGCGGCCGTTCTGAAAGATTATCTTCAAGACTATAAACATCAAAACCAATACTTTCAGCGGTTTTTGCGATAACATCGGACAAATCAAAATAACGGTTTGAAATATTAATGGTAATGATGCCCTCGGCTGTAAGCTTATCCTTGTAAATGAGTAAGGCTTCCTGCGTTAACAAATGCTGTGGGATACTATCGGAACTGAACGCATCCAAAACGATTAAATCATAGTTTCGGTCTAACCGGTCAATAACAAGCCTGCCATCTCCAACAATAATTTCATTCTCTGGGGGAGAGCAGTTATCAATAAATGTAAAATACCTCCGGGCAACCTCAACAATTTCACTGTCAATTTCAATGGCTGTAAACCTACGGTCTGGCGCGTTATAACAAAGTAAAGTACCAGCACCAAGACCCATGACGGCTACCTCGTTAATATTTATAACATCATCATTATTAAAGATTGGTGCCAAGACTGTGTAATAACTCAAATCAGCTCGTCCTTTAAACTCTTCATCCATGATCTGTATACCATGAATAGTTGTACCGTGATTTAAGCTACGATAGCGATACACCTGATCCTGATAAGGAACCTGCTTTTCTTTGACGCTAATTGGACCGAAGAAATTACGGGCAGCATAAACGGTATTTTTTTCATCGTTCGAAATAATATTTAGCAGTATCGTGGCTATGCCAAAAATGAAAGCGAATGAGGGGCATATTGAAATCGCTGAAATACATACGCTACCTAGTAAAAAGAGTATTAATAATTTATGTGTAACAGAAGGATCTTGTATAAAGAAATTTATAACTAACATCAAAGCTACAACACCTAGAAAAGATATAGTCAGCCGTACTTCGTTAGTTTTCTTGTATAATAATGGATTTAAAAGCAAGCTTAGTAATGCGACTAAAGGATATTCGTAAAGCTTGGTAAAGATTTCAGGTGCGATAAAAGCATTCAGAATACCACCTAAAGCACCACCGATAGCAAGGTAAAGGTAAAAAGCTGTTAAATGTTTAGGATGCGGCCTGACATGCGAAAGTTGCCCGTGGCACGTCATCGCTATGAGCGTAAAGGCCACCAAGTGAGCGACCAGAATAGGCCAGCCCACTAGATTGCTTGCAAAAAAGAAAAGAGCCAAAATAAAGATAACAGCAAACGGGTGAAGGCTTAGCATATAGTTACGTGCGCCTTCCGTCTGCGTAGAGAAAGCTACAATATAAGTAATGAGATAAAGCGCCAAAGGAATAACCCAGAACAAGGGTAAAGGCGTGATCTCCAACGTAACAAAATTTGTCACCCCGACCATAAGACTGGAAGGGACAAAAGCCAGCGCCGTCCAATACAGACAACTTTTGACGTTAGGGGCAACAATTTCATGCCCCAGATCCTCTTCCAACGGTAAAGCCTCGCGCTTCCGGTCACTTAACAGGCTGGCGATAAGAATGCCTACAATTAAAATCCCGTAGGCATACATCCAGTAATGTGTCTGAGCTGTGATTGTGAAAAAGGGCTCAATAAGAAGGGGATAACCGAGCAGTCCTGCAAAGCTGCCAAAATTACTCACGGCATAAAGGAAATAAGGATCACGACCTTTGGTGCCTCTGGCGTAATGGAAAAGCCGCTGCACGGTCGATGAAACAGAAGACAAGGCAATAAAAGGAACCGCCACGGCAGTTGTTAACAAAAAGAATACGATAAAGGCCGCTTCGGAAGAATTCTCAATTTGCAGATCTTCATTAAAACCAAGAGGAAGAAAGACAGCCCCTAAAGCAAGCAAGGCAACCACCACAAAACCATGGATCTGAGGCGTGAGCTTACTTAAGCCATGGGCGGCTATATAGCCGACAAGTAATGACAGCTGGAAAAAGGCCAGAGCCACAATCCATCCCGATGGCGCACCGCCAACAAGTGGCAACAGCATTTTTCCGGCCATGGGCTGAACCATAAATAATAAAGAGGCAGAAAGAAAAATGGAAAACAGAAAAACCGTAAATGTTAGGAATACCGAGGGCGTAGAAGATGAAGTGCTCATTAAGCGGCCTTTTTAATTTGTTTATTAATGCTTGTTATAAACTCATTGAATAAATAATGGCTGTCTTCCGGTCCGGGTGAGGCTTCGGGGTGGTGTTGCACACTGAAAACGGGTTTATCTTTTATGCGCAAGCCTTCGTTGGTGCCATCAAATAAACTAAGATGTGTCGTCACTACCGTTTCCGGGAGGCTTTCATTTATAACAACGAAACCGTGGTTCTGCGATGTGATCTCAACCAGGCCAGTCTCCAGATTTTTTACCGGATGGTTTGCACCGCGATGACCAAAATCAAGCTTACGTGTTTGCCCGCCAAGGGCCAGGGCAAGCAACTGATGGCCAAGACAGATACCAAAAAGCGGTAAACCGGATGCAATCAATTTTTGAATTTCGGGACTGGCATAAGCTGCGGTTGCCGCCGGATCGCCGGGCCCGTTTGATAGAAAAATGCCATCCGGATCATATTCCAGAATTTCGTCCGCTGTTGTGGTGCAGGGAACAACCGTCAGACGGCAGCCCTGATCAACCAGCATACGCAGAATATTTCGTTTCACGCCATAATCAACAACAATGACATGACGGTTTAATTCAACTGTCGGCTGATTTTCATTGTCAAAATAGGCGCCTTTTGTCCATTCATAGGGTGCCGCGCAGGTAACGCTTTTGGCGATATCCTGCCCCTTCATTGATGGCGCCTGTTTCAGTTCTGCTTTCAGGCTTTCCAGATCAAAGTTTTTGTCTTCTCGGTAAGAAATCACTGCGTTCTGGGCGCCCTTATCACGAAGATGCTGTGTCAGGTGACGGGTATCAATGCCGGATATTCCGGTGCGTTTTTGCGCCACCAGCCAATTTTGCAAACTGTCTGTGGCCCGGTAGGAAGATGGTGTTGTGATCTCATTGCGCAGGATAAGGCCTTTCGCAGCCATGCTGTCTGATTCGATATCATCGGTATTAACACCGGTATTGCCGATATGTGGGAAAGTGAAGGTGATGACCTGTCCGGTATAAGACGGATCAGTGAGAATTTCCTGATAGCCCGTCATTGAGGTATTAAAGCAAAGCTCCCCGGTCAGGTTTTGTTCAAGACCAATACCGCGCCCCCAGAAAATGGTTCCATCTTCTAAAATCAGGCATGCGGTTGCATGCGCCGGCTGGGGTGGGTGGCTTGCCATCATTTCCCTCTTTACTCGCTGCTCAGACACGTTATATGTATGTTGTAGATCAGGACAAACAGAAGATCAATGGGGATAACATGTCTTTACGAGAAAAATTTCAAGACGGTCTGAAAAAGGCTATGCGGGACCGTGACGAGGTCGCAACATCAACGCTGCGGCTGATTATGGCGGCGCTGAAAGACCGTGATATCGCCGCACGCAGCAAGGGTAATACCGATGGCGTTTCAGAAGATGAAATTCTGGGCATGCTGCAAACCATGATCAAACAGCGCCGTGAATCGATTAAGGTATACGAAAAGGCTGACCGTCAGGAACTGGCGGACAGGGAAAAGAAAGAAATAGAGGTCGTAAAAAGCTTTCTGCCTGAACAGATCACCGGCGCAGATCTGCATCATGCGATCGAAGAGGTCATTCATGACGCCGCGGCAACCAGCATCAAGGATATGGGCCGGGTTATGGCTCTGCTTCGTGAAAAATACGCCGGACAGATGGATTTTGCCCGGGCAAGCGCGATTGTAAAAGAAAAGCTGGTCGCTAAATAAGCCTGAAGGGGCATAATCGCTCGACAAATAACGTATTTGACGGTAAAACCGGACTATGAGTTTTCCAAGACAGTTTATTCAGGACCTGCAAGATCGGCTGGTGCTTTCCGAAATTATTGGTAAGCGCGTAAAGATTACGCGCGCCGGTCGTGATGAATTCAAGGCCTGCTGTCCGTTCCACAATGAAAAAACGCCGTCTTTTACCCTGAATAATCAAAAAGGCTTCTATCACTGCTTTGGCTGTGGCGCCCATGGCGATGCGATTAAATTTGTGCAGGAACATGATAATCTGAACTTCCTCGAAGCTGTCGAACTGCTGGCGGGTCAGGCCGGCATGCAGGTGCCGCAGGCAAGCCCCGAAGACCGCAAACGTTTTGAACGGCAAAAGACTTTGTATGACCTTCTGGAGGAAGTGACACTGTTTTTTGAACGCCACTTACCGCAGAATCGTGAGGCTTCCGAATATCTGAAGGGCAGGGGGCTGAGCCCGGAGACGATCAAGACAACGCGTCTCGGCTATGCACCCGCGGACCCGCAGGCCCTGATTACGCTGCTGCTTGATAAAGGTTATCGCCATAAAGACATGGTCGAGGCGGGCGTTGTCCGGCCCTCAACCCGTAAAGAAGGCGAGTTTTTCAGCTTTTTCCGGGATCGGGTCATGTTTCCGGTGACTGATCTCAGGGGCCGGGTCGTGGCCTTTGGCGGACGGATCATGCCGTCCAACAGCGGCGGCAATGCGCCGAAATATATCAATTCTTCGGATACGCCTTTGTTTCATAAGGGCCAGATCCTCTATAACCTTTCAAATGCCCGCGCCCATGTCGGCCCTGAAACACCCTATATTATTGTCGAAGGTTATATGGATGTTATTGCCCTGAGCCAGGCCGGCTATAAAACGGCTGTGGCGCCGCTGGGCACGGCCCTGACCGAAAGCCAGATCGCTGTGTTGTGGAAGACAGCGCCGCCGGATGCGCGGGTGCCTGTGCTCTGTTTTGATGGGGATAACGCCGGGCGCCGGGCCGCGTCCCGGGCGCTGGAGCGAATCATGCCGATGCTGCAACCTGACCAAAGCGTCCGTTTCGCCTTCCTGCCCGAGGGGGAAGACCCTGACAGTCTGATACAAAAAGAGGGACGGGAGGCCTTTGAAACCTTCCTGCAGGCCGGAGAATACCTCAGTTCCTACCTATGGACCGAAGAACTGTCCAAGCGTCCGGGACAAACCCCCGAAGACCGCGCCGGTTTAAAAACCGCGCTGTTATCACGCGTCAAAGAGATTGAGGACGCGAATGTGCAGCGTGAATACGCACGCATGATGATGGAACGCTTTGAAAATCATTTCCGCGCCAGCTTTGCAAAAAAGGGCGGGCAGAGATATTTTAAGTCTTTTCGTCCTGAGGACCGGCTGGCACCGGTATCGCAAAAACCGGCGCCGATCCGGCCTTCTGCCTTTGGTACAGAGCATTACCTGCTGGCGGCAATCGTCAATTATCCCGAGCTTTTTGACGAGTTTGAAGAGATATTGGGAACCCTGCCGGGGGCCAGTTCTGACTTGCAAAATTTCCGTCAGTCTCTATTTGATGTAATGTGTGACAAGGAAGCGCTTGATTCGTCAGAATTAAAGGATATATTGGAGTCTATGGGTTATGGGACAATCCTTGATGCATTATTAAGCGAATCGCTTTACCTTCAAGCAGTTTTCGCGCGACCCGAACAGGATATAACCGCTGTTCGAGAAGGGTGTCTGTTTACCGTAGAACGGGCCAGGAAGCGACGTAGAAGGTAAAGGCAGCCGGTTTTTAAGCAGGCACGAGCCTTTAAAAGTTTTGAGTACGAGTGTGGGAGAAATAAGGCGTATGAGCGTTAAACAGACAGAAGAACAACAAACAGCAGATCGCGAAACCGATGCTTCGCTGGCAAGCAATGCGGTTAAAACCGTAAAAAAGCTGGTGACCAAAGGTAAAGAACGCGGCTATGTCACTTATGACGAATTAAACAAGGCGCTTCCCGCCGGTGATTACACATCAGAACAAATTGATGACACCATGGCCATGTTGTCAGATCTGGGCATCAATCTGATCGAAGAAGAGCCCGATGACGAAGAAGACGACAGCAAAGCCAAAAAAGGCAAAGCTGACGAGGAAGAAGATGAAGCCGGCAGTAATGTTGCCAATGCTGATCTGGGCCGTACGGATGATCCGGTACGCATGTATCTGCGTGAAATGGGCTCGGTCGAACTGCTGTCCCGTGAAGGTGAAATTGCCATTGCCAAACGGATCGAAGCCGGCCGCGATGTAATGATCGGCGGTATCTGTGAAAGCCCGCTGACCATTCAGGCGATTATTGCCTGGCATAAGGCACTGGAAAATGAACAGGTGCTGCTGCGCGAGATTATTGATCTTGAAGCGACCTATGACGATGATGAGACCAGTGCCGCTGAAGCCAAAAAGGATGAAGACGCCAAGGTAGAAGAGGAGGAGGAAAACTCTGACTCAGAAACGGAAGCTGAAACCGAAGAAGATGAAGAAGAATCGGATGAAGCCAACCCGTCTCTGACAGCGATGGAGGAAGAGCTCAAGCCTCAGGTTATCGAAACCTTCAAAAACATCAGCAAAACTTATAAAAAGCTCTACAAAACCCAGATGGAGCGCATCGGTTACGCCCAGAAGGGGGAAGACTGCCCCGATAAACTGGATAAGAAATATTATACACTGAAACAGGAAATCGTTGATCTTGTTGAATCTGTGCGTCTGAATAATGCACGTATTGAACAGTTGATTGATCAGCTTTACGGCATGAATCGCAAGCTTGTCAGTCTTGAGGGGCAGATGATGCGCTGGGCGATGGATTGCGGCGTTGACCGTCAGGAATTCCTTGATAATTATTTCGGCCATGAAACCGATACCCTGTGGACAGAGCATTGCGGTAACCTGAAAACCAAAGGCTGGGGCAGATTTTTCGAGAAATATGGTGAAGATGTTTCAAACGCCCGTGAAGGTGTTGCCAAAATCTCTGAAACTTCCGGTCTGCCGATTTATGAATTTAAACGTATTGTCCATACGGTTCAAAAAGGTGAGCGCGAAGCCGGCAAGGCCAAGAAAGAAATGGTCGAAGCCAACCTGCGTCTGGTGATCTCGATTGCCAAGAAATACACAAACCGCGGCCTGCAGTTCCTTGATCTGATTCAGGAAGGTAATATCGGCCTGATGAAGGCTGTCGATAAATTCGAATACCGCCGCGGTTATAAATTTTCGACCTATGCGACCTGGTGGATTCGTCAGGCCATCACCCGTTCAATCGCCGATCAGGCGCGGACCATTCGTATTCCGGTCCATATGATTGAAACAATCAACAAGATCGTCCGCACATCACGTCAGATGATGCATGAAATCGGCCGCGAACCGACGCCTGAAGAAATTGCCGAACGTCTGGCCATGCCGCTTGATAAAGTGCGCAAGGTCATGAAGATCTCCAAAGAACCGGTTTCTCTTGAAACACCGGTCGGTGATGAGGAAGACAGCCAGCTGGGTGACTTTATCGAGGATAAAAACGTCATCCTGCCTGTTGATGCCGCGGTGCATTCAAATCTGCGCGAAGCCACCACCCGGGTTCTGGCCACCCTGACCCCGCGGGAAGAGCGGGTTCTGCGGATGCGCTTTGGCATTGGTATGAATACAGATCATACTTTGGAAGAAGTCGGCCAGCAGTTCAGCGTTACGCGCGAACGTATCCGCCAGATTGAAGCCAAGGCCCTGCGTAAACTGAAGCACCCAAGCCGTTCAAAGCAGCTCCGCAGCTTCCTCGATCATTAACAGGTATACAGAGTGCCATCCCCGGGCAGCACTTAAATTTATCGCTTTCGCCCCGGGGTATTAAATGCTATATAATCCAAAGGTCGGGCCTGTAGCTCAGGTGGTTAGAGCGGACCGCTCATAACGGTTTGGTCGGGGGTTCGAGTCCCTCCGGGCCCACCAGTCTCTTCAAAAGTCTTATATTTAAACGGATTGCGCGCTTAATCATATACAAAGCGTGCTAATGTAATATCACTCCCATCATCTCCCTATAGACACAGTTGCTTACATTGGTAACTTTTATGCAACTTACTCGTGCTATACTATATTCGTTAGCAAAGGAGAGGGGATGTTAACACAACAAGAAGCGACACATTTTTATTTAGATACTAAAAACAGAGTGGTCTTTTATCCGTATAGTATTTTTAGGGAAGGCATTATTGCCAATACAGAAGATATCCAACACATCTTAGCCAAAGACTATAAGCTGGCAGAGCAAAAAGCTTGGACGTTTCTCGTTCTGTGTGTATTTATTTTATTAAAAGAAGTCTTTTCTCTTTTATTTGTCCTCGTTCTAGCAAGTTTCTATGTCATTTACGAAGGGCAAAAAAGTAGATCACTACGGATTAAACATAAAAACTTACCACGCAAGAAACGGATAATCGGTCAGCCTGTTTTTATATCCTTTATAGCGTTAAGCATATTTGTTTTTCTCGCTGCTATGATGACGCTTCACAAACTTATTCATATGAATATTGGAAACCGGTCAGTAAGTCTTGATGAATTCCTCGTCTGGCTTCTCATTACCATGGTGGCCGTATTGGGCTATATCTGGTTCCTAACCTATATAGAAGATAGGGCGGGCACAAGATACGATAAAATCCTGTACGGCAAATCAGATACAGTTGACACGGAAATCGTCAGAAAAAGATAACCTCAACGGCTCACGGCAAAATCACAAACCATGCATAAACCGTGGCAACCCCGATGGTCATCAGCATGAACGGAAAGCCGATCACCAGGAATTTGATGAAGGATATTCGCTGTCCTGCGCGCTCGGCGTAACTGGCGACCATAACATTGGCGCTGGCGCCGATCAGGGAACCGTTACCGCCCAGACACGCACCCAGTGACAGGCACCACCATAGCGGCTCCAGCGCTTCTTTGCCGCCCATTTGATCGGCTGTTGAGGCAATCATCGGAATCATCGTCGCCACAAAGGGGATATTATCAACAACCGCGGAGAGGATCGCCGCACCCCAGAGGATCAAAAGCCCGGTATCGCGCATCTCACCACCGGTCAGGTCCAGCATTTGCTGCCCCAGCATGGCGAGCAGGCCGGTATGCTCGACCCCATAGACCAGCATGAACAGGCCCATGAAGAAGAAGATTGTTTCCCATTCCACTTCGCCAAAGGCTTTATGGACGCGGTTGGTCTGTTCCTCGGGCTTGAATTTGTAGATATCTAGCAGCATCAGCAACGCCGCGCCACCAAGGGCGACGGTGCCGGGCTCGACCCCTTGACCATGGCCGTAAATAAAACCAAACAGGACCAGAGCCAACACAAAAGATGATTTAACCAGCAGCGCTTTGTCGGTCAGCGCTTCGGCGGCATTATAGCGCAGCAGATGAGCCTTGGCCCGCAGGCTGGTGGTCATCTTGCGGCCCCAGACAAAATCGAACATCAATAGCGTGATCAGCATAATAATGACAGAAGCCGGGCCGACATTATAAACAAAATCCATAAAGCTAAAGCCAACGGCAGAGCCGATCAGGATATTCGGCGGATCACCAATCAGAGTCGCCATACCGCCGATATTCGAAGCGAAAATCTGCAACAGCAGAAACGGAAAGGGGTTCAGCTTTAACTGTTCGGTCAGCAGCAGGGTAATCGGTACAATCAGCATGACCGTTGTCACATTATCAAGCAAGGCGGAGAATACAGCCGTCAGAACAGCCAAGGCGATCAATAAAAGCCGCGGATTGGCGCGGACAAGCTTTGCTGAGAGGATCGCCGCATACTGAAAGACGCCGGATCGTTTGGTAATACCGACAATAATCATCATGCCGATCAAAAGGAAGATGGTATTAAAATCAATCCCCTCGACCGCCAGATCCTGATTAAGCACGCCAAGAAGAACAAGCGTCATCGAGCCTAAAATCGCAATTACGGCACGGTTAATCCGCTCGCTGATGATAAATACATAGGCAATACAAAGAACGACAGTTGCCGTGATCATGGGATTGATGCCCATGAAGGCTGTTGCGCCATGGTCGGCGGCGTGCTCAATAATCATGATATTTTGTCCGAATTGTTAATTTTTTTTGCTAGGTTTCTTCTTATTTCTCGCCGGATTCTTCTTCGGCTTCGACGTCTTTTAGGATATCAAACAGGTTTTCCATCATCGATTGACTGGAAATCATGCCGATAAACTTGTTTGTTTTTTCTTCGATAATCGGAATCGGGCTGCCATGGCGGGCCATGATGCGGATGGCCTCCCATGATGGCGTGTCCGGATACAAGGTTACCGGATTACGTTCCATGACTTCACTCATGGTCCGGGGCTGTAGTTTACGCAAACGTTTGGCAACCCCGGGTGAGGCGCCAATGATAAAATCAAGCGACTCCAACCCATGTTCCATAGCGGCCGCAACAGGCAGTAAACATTGTAAAACAGTGCGCAGGGAAAATAATCCGGCAAGCGTACCATCCTCATTTACGACAGGAACACTGTGAAAATGCTTGTCTTTGAATAACTGCATAACTTCATTAACCGTCTGATCCGGACGTACGGAAACGACGTTTTCGATAAGAGCATCATTACAGGCCATAGCTTTTCTTCCTTGGTTTTCGGCGCCACTATAGGCCGATTAGATAATGATGCAACAATTTTTTGTATTATTATTTCAATCCCTGGAGCTCGCAGAATAAAAGGGATTCAGCGCTATCATAGAAATATAGTCGCAAATTAG
Source organism: Pseudomonadota bacterium (assembly GCA_051745265.1). Lineage (GTDB taxonomy): Bacteria > Pseudomonadota > Alphaproteobacteria > Micavibrionales > CSBR16-224 > JBNJDW01. Next base: position 531 of record JBNJDW010000017.1, on the reverse strand, counting down.
AGGGCTTTTAGATAAAAAAAAAGCGCCCTTAAGTAAAACTCAAGGGCGCTTTGTTGTCTGGCGGAGCCTATTGAACGACGTCCTGCAGAATATCAAGTATGGTCATGGTCGTTTCATCAATCAAAACAACATCATCACCAATAATGCGGCGCAGTGTATTGTCATCCCGCTTGGGGAGGCGTTTGCTGAGATCATCGGGCAGCGCGCGTTTTTCAAGCCCGGGCGGCAGGCGTCCGTTTCTCTTGAGCTGTTTCTCGAGTCCCGGCGGCAAACGACCTTTTTTAGCAAGGCCGGGCGGCAGGTCGGATTTCTTGGATCGTCTTGAGTCTTCCCCAAAGTATTCACGGATGTTTTCACGTTCAATGGCTGTAAAGACCTGATCCAGAATAACGTCCTGAGTCGTTGTTTCCTGATTATAGTCCATACCTTTGCTCGAACCCTGCGCATCTGCAGATACTGGCAGCAACAGGGCGCTTATCAGTACAAAAGAATATATAAATTTAGGCTTATACGTCATTTCTCATCACCTTA
>JBNJDW010000016.1:0-16423 GCA_051745265.1 Pseudomonadota bacterium | reverse complement strand
AAATGGTCGCGGTTGATCTTGGTGATCGTGGTGTCCTGTTTGCCTTAACCAGCTTTGATGATTACCGAAAAGTTTTTGCAGCCTTTCCCGGGCCCCCGGGTCTGACGCCGGAAGGGATTGCGTATTACGAAAGTTTAGTCGGTAAGCGCGCACCGCTGCCACCAGAAGATTATCCGGTATTTGTGTCCTTCACAGATATAAATGATCTGACCAGTATCGTTGTTATTTCTGAAGTGGAGCAGGAGGACGAGCGGCATGTTCAAACACTGAAAGAATTTTTCGGCAGTGGCGTTTCGCTTAAGGATGTCAGTATTGAGATCACGGATGAGCCGGTAACAACCGGGACAGTTGAGAAATATGCACCTCCGTTCCGTAATGACGGGCGGTTTATGAAGTGGTATAAAGCCTTGGATTATGGAGATCCCAGAAGGGCTGTAATCTATTTATACAGCGGTGGACATGGAGAATGACAGAAAGTTCATGAAAATGATTTTAAAGATAATTCCTTACCATAAAATCCTTATCGTTTTTTTATGTATCGGTCTTACGGCTTGTGCGATGAAGGTAACCGATCCTAACGATCCGCGCTTTGATGTATCAGAGTTCAGGTTTGAGGATTATAGAGGGCAGGATATTCAAAAGGTTATGCAGTCCATCTTTCCCGTTGGTACAGAGAAGCGCAATATAGAAAATATTATGGAGCGTGAATTAGGGTTAAAAAGTCAAAGGCTACCGTATTTTAGAAAATGGAATGGTAAGCAGAATAAATTTAACAACATAAAATCAGATAAAGTTTTTATGTATGATTACACTAAGCCAAATTATGGCGTATTCGGAATAAGCTGGCAGGTAACGTTTCTATATGATGAACATAATCGCTTAAAGGCTTTAAAAGCTTTGCAAAGCTCGATCAGCCCGATGTAAAAATAATAAGCGAGATCGTAGGTATGAAAATTTTCTATACAGCATCATTTGTTGCTTTTTTATGTCTAGGCCTTGCCGCCTGCGCGATGAAGGTAACCGATCCTAACGGTCCGCGATTTGATGTCGCAGAGTTTAGGTTTGAAGATTATAGAGGCAATCAATTTGACGCGGTTATTAAAAACTTATTCCCTGTGGGGACATCTGTAGAAGATGTTAGGACTGTTTTTGAAGATATTTGGGGGCTGAAGCCTCATCCACATGATGGCCCTCGAGGTTATAAGCCGCCAGAGCGTGTACAAAAACTACATAAACAAAACTATGTCATTCGTTATGAATATAGGAACAATCAAATTTTTCCTTTTGGAGTGAGTTGGGAAGCGATCTTTTTCATCGATCCAGAGAGTAAAAAATTAACAAGAACAGCTACAAGCACGGCGGCTATTGCGCCGATGTGATCAGTACAAAAGGGAATAAATTTGACTAAAGAATTTAGAAAGATATTAAAACTTATCGCTATTATCATAACAACCTCGACCTTGGTCCTGAGTATTCTTGCTTGGTTGGTAGCAAATAACCATAATAATACAGTATATAGCATAAAACTTTTTATGGCGGGAAGTCCTGAGGAAAGGTGTAAACTGTACCCGGACTATGGATGGCATGCAGAAACGTTTCAAATAAGTGAAGGAATAGGGATAGAGTTCGATTTTCGAGATGCTAGACAGTTAGTCTTGCCCACCCCACAAATAGAAGATTTTATAGTGGACGAATTTTACAGGTTTAAAGCCTATGCGCGACCAGATGAAAATAGATACAAGGCGGTGCCTGCATCAAGTCCTGAATTTGATGATTTTACGATGGTAAAAATAATCGTCAGTCTGGAGGCAAGAGAAGACGATAACCTTTATGGACGTATAACGCTTATTCGGCCTGAAAGAGAATTAGAGCTGGCATCAAAAGCCATCGGTCATCGGTTGATGTCGGAGGATGAATTTAGAAAATCCTTGTCCGCTTTTCTGATGGTACCGTTTTGTAAAATTGCAAAAAGTATAAAGTGATCTTGTCAAATAGAGATATTAAATTGAATGGTATTAAAAATTTCCGGAGAAAAAAATGGACGAGGATAAAAACAAATCTCCGCTGTGGCGAAAAATTTTATGGCCGCCGCTCTTAAACAGGGAGGATGTCTTTGAAAACACCCTGTTTGAATATATGAAAAAGAGCTTCATGTGGTCCAATATTGCGGGCCTGTTTGTATGGATGGGCATATTATGGAGTGCTGATGTGTCTTTATACGAGGGAAAGGTATCGCATTTTATCTATATTGTTATGTTTTATGTAAGCTTCTATTATGTCGGTTCTATGAAGGTATATCTGGGGCTTGCTGAGAAAGCCTATCATGAGATTAGCCTCAAAGAGACTTTGAAAACTATTCTTGCGGTATGCGTTATTTTTTTGCTGATAATAAATATAGGTGGGGCGGCTACGGAAAACGGGATCTTTGGTTTAGGTATTTTACTCATACCCATTACGGCCTGTTTCGTTACGTTATTCATGGTGTTGATATTGTTCACTTCATTCAGGTATGAAGTATTTTCTCATAAATGGGGGGCTGAGGGCCTTGTCGCAGCCGGAATTCTGGTTATTGGCTATGGGTTTTTAAACGCTTAATTACCCTGCTCCCAGGGTGTTCATTACGGCGTATTATTTTCCAGCCAATGTTGGAAATCAGAAAGTCTTCCAAACCACGCCAACGCTGGCGTAGCGTTTTGCATCTCTTTGATATAGCGATCATCCGTAAACTTCCCCTTACCGATTAAAACCGGCCGGCATCCGGCGGTATGGGCGCAGTCTGTATCCTGCCGGCTGTCGCCGACCAACCAGGTATCGTCGGGTTTTGTAATGTTGAGCTGCTCCATGATCTGCAGAATAGGGGCGGGATTTGGTTTATTTGCCGCGGCATCGCCATTGCCTAAGATATTTTGAAAACGGGTATGAGGAAACAGGGTGTTGATTTCCTTTAGCAACACAGATTTTTCCTTGTTACTGGCAATGCAGAGCAGTATTTGCAGGCCTGAGAGAAAAGACAGCAATGTATCGGCACCGGGTTGCGGTTTTAAATGCACCAGTTCTGCTTCATAGAACAGCAGGTATTTTTGATAGGCCTCTTCTTCGTCCGCGCCAAAGAAATGAGCAAAGTTTTCTTTCAGGGATTTGTTCGGGTCTCTTTTTTGCGCTTTAACTATATCCCAAGCGGGAAGGCCATATGCGGCCAGTGTTTGTTCCAAGGCATTGACGACAATCCCCCGTGTGTCGGCAAGCGTGCCGTCCCAATCGAAAATAATGGCTTTTGGTTTTTGTACGGGGCAGGGCAATAATGGCTCCTTCTGCTTGATTAAACGCATTCACCCAATCGTAAAATATCTTAACGAGAGGCTGGCTCATCACCTAAAAAGATGCAACAATATTGATCGATGTTAAACAGGCTGAGTCGCACAAATGGTTACATTATCTTCAATCACTTCACAATTTGAATTATCCCCGACACTGGCCGCGAATGAACTGGCGCAGCGGCGCCGGGCCGAAGGTCTGCCGGTATTGCATATGGGCTTCGGGGAATCGCCATTTCCCGTACCGCCGCGGCTTGATAAGGCTTTGGCCGAGGCTGCGGGGCTGAAACAATATCTGCCCACCGCCGGGCTGGAATCCCTGCGCGCCGCTGCCAGCGCCTATTATGCTGATAAAACCGGGCTGAATACAGATGCCTTTGATGTCATCATCGCGCCGGGCAGCAAGCTGGTTCTTTATGCCCTGCAGATGGCGGTTGCCGGTGATCTTCTGTTACCGGTGCCCAGCTGGGTCAGCTATGAGCCGCAGGCCCGAATGGTTGGTTCTGAAGTGATTAAACTGCCAACGACCTTAAATGATGACGGCTATTATATCAGCCCGGATATATTAAAGGAGACGATTACCAAGGCCCGGCAGCAGGGTCTGAACCCGTCAAAAATTATCCTCAATTCGCCCAGCAATCCAACGGGGCTGTGCTATAGCGAAGAAAACCTGAAAGCGCTTGCCGATGTTTGTATTGCGGAAGATGTCCTGATTATCTCTGACGAAATATACGGTTTTGTTGATTTCGAGGATAAGCCTTATGCTTCGATCGCCCGCTACGCACCCGGCCAGACGGCAATTACCACCGGCCTGTCAAAACATCTGTCACTGGGCGGCTGGCGTATTGGTATAGGCTTTATCCCCAAATCGATCAACGGCCTGCAGGAGATGCTGTGCACGATTGCCAGTGAAACATGGTCCTGCGCCCCGGCGCCAATACAGCAGGCCTCGATTGAGGCGTATAAGGGATATGATGATATTGAACGCCATATTGCCGATTGCGCCGCTATACATCGGTTGATGAATACCTATATCGCCGAAAACCTGCGCAGCTTTGATATTGATGTGCCGCTGCCGCAGGGGGCTTTTTATACCTATCCCAATTTTAACCGCCAGCGGGATAGCCTTATGAAGCTTGATATTCAGACGTCTTTTGATCTGAGCGCCTATCTGGGCCGCCATTTCGGGTTGATTACGCTGCCTGGTGCCGCCTTTGGCGCTGACAGTACAGATCTGAGCCTGCGTCTGTCCGGCTGTGATTACGATGGCCGTCAGGCTTTGTCCGCTTATCAGGAGGGCACGGCCCTGGATGATGATTTCGTTACCCGTTTTGCCCCGCACGTTGTCGAAGCGGTCGAAGCCTTTGGCAGCTTTATGGCCACGGTAAACCAGCAGGCTGTGGCGGATACGGCACAATAATGATAGCGCCACTGGGCATTTTAGCCGCCGGGACTAAATAGATTGTATGCGTAAAGAAAACCACGATATATCCCGCCCGGTCATCGTTTGTCACGGTGGCGCGGGGTCCAACCCTGCTTATGTCGATGGGCCAAAACAGGCCTGCGTCACGGGTCTTCGGGCCATGCAGCAGGATGGAGGCAGCGCCCTTGAGGGCGTTATTGCCGCGTCGCAGGCGCTGGAAGATGATGTGCGCTTTAACGCCGGCACCGGTTCCAGCCTGCGGTTGGATGGGGTGAGCCTGCAAATGGATGCCTCTTGTATGATTGACAGCGGACAGTTTGCTGCGGTTGCCGCCATAGAGCGGGTGAAAAACCCGATTGCGATTGCCCGGCATTTATTGGAAACGCCGCATGTTCTGTTGGTTGGTGATGGGGCGACTGCTTTTGCCCGTAAATTGGGTTTCAAGGATTATGATCCGACAACGCCGGGCGCGCAGGAAAGACTTCGCAAAGTCGTGGCGGCGGGAAGAGCGTTGGGTGAATGGACGCGGGCTGATCTTGAAAAAGTCTGGAATTACGACATGCCGCTGGGTGAGGCTTTGGGCTGTGATACAATCGGCAGCATTGCCTGGGACGGGGAGCATTTTGCAAGCGCGCTTAGCACCGGCGGCACAACAACGGTGCTGCGGGGCCGTGTTGGTGATGTGCCTTTGCCCGGTTGCGGTTTGTTCGCGGGAAAAGAGGGCGCTGTTGCCCTGACCGGCGATGGCGAGCATTTTGTCAGGTCCATGCTGGCGTATCGGGCTTATGGTGAGCTTGAACGCGGTCGCAGCCCCGAAGAAGCTGTTGAATGGGCGCTGGCGCAGGTGGATAAATCGGTCGATATCGGCGTGATTGTTCTCAACCGTAACGGTTTTTCCGGTGGAGCCCGCGACCGCATGGCCTGGCATGGTCAATACGGTGATTTATAAGAAGATCACGAAGGCGAGCACGACTACGGCCAGCCATAAAGTTTCACCAATCATCAAGATCAATGGACGCATGCCCAGTTGAGCAATGCTTTTTAAATTGGATTTCATACCGATGGCGGCAATGGCAATCAGCAGGCAGAACTTACTGAAATCCTTAATGCTGCTTTGCAGTGCGGCGGGTAAATCGACAAAGCTGTTAACCAATACAAAAACAAAAAACAGCACCAAAAAAAGCGGTACGGGTTTTCCGGTGCGGGCCTGTGTGCCAATTGATGAAAACAACAGCATAAAGCATAATATGACTGGCAGCAGAAAGCTGATGCGGATCAGTTTGGTCAAAGTGGCGATTTGCCCGGCGTCTTCGGATACGGTATATCCGGCGCCCACGGCCTGCGGTACATTGTGAATGCTGGCGCCAAAGAAAACACCCGCCTGCTGGTCATCAAGCCCAAGCCAGACAGAAACGATGGGATAGAGGATCATAGCAAGGCTGGATAATGCGGTAACACCAATAACAGTGATGATCGTCTGTTGATCTTTATCGCGGTGATCGGGCAGGGTGCCGGACAGCGCCATAGCGGCAGAGGCACCGCAAATCGCTGTTGCCCCACCGGTTAAAGCCCCGAAAGAGCCGGGTAATTTCAAGAGTCTGGCCAGCAGAACCCCAAAGCCAATGGTCGAGAAAACACCAAAAGTGATCAATAAGGCCGTCGGCAGGCCCAGATTGGTAATATCACCAATCACCACCTGAAAGCCGAGCAGAGCAATGGCGATCTGCAGTACCTGTTTACTGGCGGCATTCAGGCCGGGCGCCAGTGTATCCTTTTGCGTAAAAAAGGACAGGGAAAGCCCCAATCCCAAAGCCAGCAGCATAGACGGCCAACCGAAATACTGGCCGATCAGATAGGCGGTGCCAGCCAGAAAAGCCGACAGTAACACGCCCGGAAGATAAATTTGAGTATGCTTAAGAATATCAGACATAGCCGATCATAAGCTGACGAGATGGGATTTCAAATTAAAAAGCTTCTTGCGCAGGGTGAATCTGCCGCTTTGCGACAACGTGCAGTTTTTTTATTGAACATTGTTCAGAAATAAGTCATACTGATTTTAGAAACCAAATATTCATAAACGGATTATAGACTGCCACGGTCGCCAAGGGAGAATAAATTATGATCAATCAGCTTTCATTATTAAGAGACCGCCGTTTTGCCCCGCTTTTTACAACCCAGTTTTTGGGCGCATTCCATGATAACCTGTTTAAAAATGCGCTGGTTGTGCTCTTGCTTTATGGCATCGGGGCAGAAGCGGCCGAAGGCTCCCAGCTGATGGTCACGCTGGCGGCGGGACTGTTTATCCTGCCGTTTATTCTGTTTTCTGCTTTGGGCGGGCAGCTTGCAGATAAATTTGCCAAGGAAAAAGTGATTCGCAAAATTAAGTTTGCCGAAATCCTGATTGCTTTTGCCGGGGCGGCGGCACTGCTGACGGGATCGGTCTTTTTATCTTTTGTCGTTCTGTTTGCTTTGGGGGCGCAATCGGCCTTTTTCGGACCGACGAAGTATTCTTTGCTGCCTCAACAGCTTAAGGAAGACGAATTGATTGGCGGCAATGCCCTGTTAAACACCGGGACTTTTCTGGCCATTCTGATCGGCACCATAATCGGTTCGGTGATGATCACCATGGGCGCTGGCAAGATGCTGGTTTCTGTGTTGTTGATCACCTGTGCTGTTGTCGGCTATGCGGCCAGTTGCTGGATCCCGGCAACGACTGCAGTCGCAAAGGATTTAAAGCTGAATTTTAATCCGCTGTCAGAAACCACTGAAATTTTAGGCGATATTTTCAGCCAGAACCGAAAATTCCTGCATGCCATTCTGGGCATAGCCTGGTTTTATTTTCTGGGCGGTATGTTTATGGCCCAGATGCCGAACTTTACGCAGGAAACCTTGGGTGCAAATGAACATGTGCTGGCGTTCTTTCTGGCGGTGTTTTCAATCGGTATTGCCATTGGCGGGCTTTTGAATAACCGGTTGTTAAAAGGCCGGGTCGAGGCTGTTTATGTCCCGCTCGCCGCGCTTGGGATTACGTTGTTTGGCATTGATCTGTTTTTTGCCAATGGCAGCGTGCAGATGGCGGCCAATGGCGAAGTTCTGGGGCTGGGGGCTTTTTTATCCAGTCTGGCGCATTGGCGTATCGTTTTTGATATTGCCATGATCTCTTTTTTCGGCGGGCTGTTTGTCGTGCCGCTGAATGCAATTATTCAGCATTTTACCCCGCCTGATCACCGCGCCCGTATTCTGGCCGGCAGCGCGATTATGAACGCGATCTTTATTGTTGCCGCCTCGTTGTTATCTGCTTTGCTGATTCTGGCCGGATGGGAAATCCGTGAAATTTTTCTGGGCTTTGCCATTGCCAATGCTTTCGTGGCCCTTTATATCTGCCGGTTGCTACCGGATTATCTGTTTAAAAGCATTCTGCAAGGCATTTTTAAACTGCTTTACAAGGTCGAAATCCGCGGGCTTGAGAATATTGCCAAAGCCGGGCCACGGGCGGTGATTGTCAGCAATCATGTGTCCTTGCTTGATCCGCCGCTTTTGGCAGCCTTTTTGCCTGGCAGGCCCATGTTTGCGGTGAACAGTTTTGTTGCCAACTGGTTCTGGGTAAAACCGTTTTTAAAGCTGGTTGAAACTTTCCCGATGGATCCGACCAATCCGTTCTCGATGCGCGGTTTGATCCATAAAGTCGCCGAAGACCGGCATGTCGTGATCTTTCCCGAAGGGCGCCTGACTGAAACAAATGCATTGATGAAGATTTATAACGGTCCGGGCATGGTGGCCGATAAGGCGGAGGCGATGGTGCTGCCGGTGCGTATAGACGGTGTCCAGCATACGCCTTTTGCCCGTCTGAAAGGTAAAGTGCCGTTAAAAAGCTTTCCCAAAATCACCATCACCATTCTGGAGCCACGGGTCTTCAAATTGGACGAAGAGCTACGGGGCCGGGCACGCCGGGCGGCCGCCGGGCATCAGCTGTATGATCTGATGGAAGACATGATGTTCTTGACCGGCGACCGTGAACAGACGCTGTTTCAGGCAATGCTGCGGGCCCGCAACGTCAATGGCGGCAAGGCGATTATTCTGGAAGACGTTGAACGGAAACCGATGAAGTTTGATACCTTGCTGCGCGGCTCCATGGTTCTGGGCCGTAAGCTTGAAGGTCTGACCGATAAAGGCGAAAATGTCGGCCTGATGCTGCCCAATTCGGCAGGGGCGGTGGTGACCTTCTTTGCCTTGCAGGCTTTTGGACGTGTTCCGGCCATGCTGAACTTCTCATCCGGGTCAATGGCTGTGACCTCGGCCTGTCAAACGGCCAGGGTAAAAACCGTGCTGACCTCGCGCCGTTTTGTCGAAATGGCCCGTCTGACCGATCTGGTCGAGGATATCTCAGCCCATGCCAAGGTTATGTATCTTGAGGATATCAAGCAGGAGATCAGTCTGAAGGACAAGATTTGCGGAGTGATATCATCATTAACCGCGGCAAAAAACCATCTGAAAACCGGTACGGTGGCTGATGATCCTGCGGTGGTGCTGTTTACCTCCGGATCAGAAGGGCAGCCGAAAGGCGTTGTTCTCAGCCATGCCAATCTGATGACCAATATTGTTCAGCTGTCCTCCCGCGTGGATTTCAACCGTCAGGATATTGTCTTTAACTGTTTGCCGATGTTCCATTCCTTTGGTTTGACCGGGGGAACGCTGTTGCCAGTGCTGTCAGGGATCAAGACATTCCTCTACCCAAGCCCGCTTCATTACCGGATTGTGCCGGAAATGGTCTATTCGGCCAATGCGACGATTATGTTTGGCACCGATACCTTCCTGTCCGGCTATGCCCGGATGGCGGATGCTTATGATTTCTATCGGGTGCGTTATATATTCTCGGGCGCTGAAAAAGTCCGTGATGAAACGCGCCAGACATATATGAACCGGTTTGGTGTGCGCATACTTGAAGGGTACGGGGCTACCGAAACTTCGCCCGTTATTGCCGTTAATTCGCCGATGCATCAAAAGCCGGGCACCGTTGGCCGTCTGCTGCCGGGGCTTGAATACAGTCTTGAAGACGTGCCCGGGGTTGAAAAGGGCGCCCGGTTGTTCGTGCGCGGTCCAAATGTCATGCTGGGGTACTATCAGGCCGACAAACCGGGCGTGCTGCAACCGCCGGAGGCTGGCTGGCATGACACAGGTGATATCGTCGATATTGATCAGGAAGGCTATGTCTCCATCCTTGGCCGGGCAAAACGTTTCGCCAAGATTGCCGGGGAAATGGTCTCGCTTTCCAGCGTTGAAACCATGGTGCAGGCGGTCTGGCCGCAAGCTGAACACGCTGTTGTTAACCTGCCTGATCCGCGCAAGGGCGAACAACTGGTTCTGGTGACGACACAGGAAGGGGCAGAGCGCAAAGAATTGTCTGATTATGCTGCCAAAAACGGTATTACCGCGCTTGCCGTGCCGCAAACCATCCTTGAAACAGACGGGATCCCGGTTCTGGGCAGCGGTAAAACGGATTATCCGGCAGTAAAAGAACTGGCCGAAAAGGCGGTTTGAGTATAATACTTGGCCGTGTTGACATAAGACAAAGCTTGTTTTAAGTTCATGCTTTATTCAGGAGTATGAAGATGAAGCGTTTGATTAAAAAATGGGCCAATGCCTATAATCCGTCACTTGGCGGTGCTATCGGTATTTGTATAGCCGCTGTCATTGGGGCTACCGTTATCGCAGCACCGCTTGCAGCAGGTGTCGGCGCTTTCGTGGCGGGCAGCAGTGGTGCGCTTTGGGGTGCGGGGATGGTGGCCGGCAGCGCAACCGCAGCACTGGCTTATCTGGCGGGACCGCAGTATATGGCCTATCAATGCTATAAACACGTGACCCGTAAAAAGATAGAAAACGGTCAGCCACTTGAAAAAGACTGGTATTTCCCGGGTGTGCGCGAGCTTAAGCAACAGGCGAATGCCAAGCGGGAGCAGACATTAAAAAGGGATTTTGGGCAGCAAAATACAAAACCCGGTCAGGATAAACCCGATCCATCTTCGCAAACACCCGGCAATAAACCAAAACCACCATTTCAATAAAATTACGGCTCAGGGAAAAAACGTCTGGTCCGGTTGGCGATGGCGACCAGTGAGAGCATGACCGGAACCTCGACCAGCACACCGACAACCGTTGCCAGCGCTGCCCCCGAATGCAGGCCAAACAGGCTGATGGCAACCGCAACGGCAAGTTCAAAGAAATTTGATGTACCGATCAATGCGGCCGGCGCTGCGGTTGAAAACGGCACGCGCCATAAATATGCCCAGCCGTAAGCAATGGCGAAGATACCATAGCTTTGAATTAACAATGGAATGGCGATTAACAGTATAATCAGGGGTTTATCAATGATGGTCTGGGCCTGAAATCCAAACAGCAGCACGACTGTTGCCAGCAGCCCCATGATGGAAAAGGGTTTGACCTTGGCCGTAAAGCTATCAATTCGTTCATGATTTCCACCCTGATCGAGTTTAGAGCGGGTGATATACCCCGCGGCCAGAGGCAGCGCGACATATAAAATCACTGAAAGCATCAATGTTTCCCATGGCACGATAATATCTGTAACGCCAAGCAACAGAGCGGCCAAGGGTGCGAAAGCAAAGATCATAATCAGATCATTGATCGAGACCTGTACCAGCGTGTAATTGGCATCACCGCGGACCAGCTGGCTCCAGACAAAAACCATCGCCGTGCAGGGCGCCACACCCAGCAGGATCATACCGGCGATATATTCCTTGGCCGTTTCCGGGGCAACCAGCCCGGCAAAGATAATTTCAAAAAACAAGACGCCCAGGGCTGCCATGGTAAAGGGTTTAATCAGCCAGTTCATGATCAGTGTAATACACAGCCCTTTGGGCTTTTTGCCGACATCTTTTATGCTGGCAAAATCAACATTGACCATCATCGGGTAAATCATAATCCAGATAAAAACAGCAACAGCCAGATTGACGCTGGCATATTCGAAAGCGGCGATGGCCTGAAAAACATCCGGCAATAACAGGCCCAGCCCTACACCGGCCAGAATACATAACCCCACCCAGAGGGACAGATAACGTTCAAAAAAACCGAGGGGAGAAAGTGGGGCCTTAGTCATGAATGTGATTCCTTAATATATCATTAGCAGCAACCGGATGCTTTCTCAGATGGTGTAGCGCAAGATGATGTTTTCTTTTCGGCCTCTGCCTCCGGCGTGCAGCAGGCGGTTTCGGCCTGATCGGCGTTTTCAGAGAATAGCTCGACATCTTCCATCGTATGGTAAACTTCCCAGGCGACGCCGTTGGGGTCTTCGACCCATGATTTTTCGGATTTGGCATAGCAGCACGTGGTTTCGCCATCACTATGTGTGGAAATATTCGCAGCAGAGATTTGCGTCCGCAGAGCCTCCAGACCCTCCTGATCATCGGTTTGAATGCCCAGATGGTCAATGCCGGGCTTGCTGGCTCTGGTCGAAATGGCAAAGTTAATCCGTGGATCATCCAGCATCCATTTGGCGTAGTCAGCTTTTACCTTTACCGGCGCGGCATTAAACAGGGCGTTGTAAAAGCGAATGCTATCGTCCAGATTTTCAACCCCGATATGCATATGAAGACGTTTCATTGTATTTCTCCTTTTCCTAACAGCAATTTGTAAGTTCTATAATAGAGCAGCCTTTTTTCCTGTCTTCGCGGATGCTGGCAAAATCATCGCGGCAGCAATCCTTGACCATAAACCCGATCAGATCGCGAATAACTTCAAAATTTGCGCTATAGATGACCGATCGCCCTTCCCGGCGCGAGGTAACGATCCCGGCATTGGATAAATGATTTAAATGGAAAGACATGGTATTATGCGGTGTTCCCATTTTCTCACTTAATAGTCCTGCGGGCAGGCCTTCCGGTCCGGCCTTAACAAGTAATCGAAAAGCCCCAAGCCGGGTGTCCTGTGACAAGGCGTCAAATTTTATAACAGCTTCTTGAATATCCATATGTCTAGAATAGTCGACATTTTATATATGGTCAAGCAATATATAGAAAAACGGAACATATGTATGGATAATTTCGTATGGCAGGTGTGGTCCAAAAACAAAGGAGAAAGAAGATGTTATCAAAAAGGAAGTTTATGTTTCCGGCATTGTTAATGGCAACTGTATTTGGGTTTGGTATAGGCACGGCATCGACACCGGCCTCTGCCGCGACTGATGATACATATCAATGGAAGACATTTAACGATGTTGATGTTGATAGAAGCGGTTTTGTTGAAGATGATGAATATCGTGCTTACGTATTCGGTATGGCGGATTGGGATAACGATGGTTATCTTGAAGAAACGGAATGGGCAAGCTATACGGAAACTTTCTATGATCCGTGGGAAGTAGGTTACGATTCCTTTACTCAGTATGATACAGATGGCGATGGCTTTATCGAGCAAACTGAATTTAATGAGTTTGTAGCCGACCCGAATGAAAGCCTGTATAGCGCCTGGGATTTTGATAATGATGACCGTCTGAACGAAAAAGATTGGGATCAGGTTACAGCCAATTTCTACGATGAAGAATAAAAATAAATTTTCATAATTAAACAAAAGGAAGGAGCAACATTCTCCTTCCTTTTTTTATGCATAAGGTATGGAACTCTTAAACCTGAGCAAAGGTTCGTTCCTTATCAAAGCCCTGAATTTTGAGACAGCGGTCTATCCTCTTGATCTTTTCCGGCTTTCCTTTTAGCTTTGATGCCATAGATTGCAATCTAACCTCTTAAGGATTTTCGTGCCCTATTTTATCTCTCGCCTTTTTATTTTCGTACTTCTGGTAACCTTTTTACCGGCACCGGCCTTTTCTGACCAGCCGCCCTTCAGCGCGTGGTTAACTGATCTAAGACGGGAAGCGGTTCAAAAGGGTATATCGCCTGGCATTGTTGGCGCCGTATTGCCCAATAATATTCGTCCAATCCCCCGCGTTGTCGAGCTTGACCGCAAGCAGCCCGAAGGCAAAATCAGCTTTGCACAATATAAAAAACGGATTGTGCACCCCTTGCGGATCAGTAAGGGACGAGAAATGATGCGCCGTTATCGGTCTGAGTTGAAGGCTGTCAGTCAGGCTTATAATGTTGAGCCGCAATATATTGTCGCCCTTTGGGGGATTGAAAGCAATTACGGCCAGAATACCGGCGGTTTTGATGTTGTTCATGCCTTGATGACGCTGGCCTATGATGAACGCCGCAGCGCTTTTTTCCGCAAGGAACTGTTAAATGCCCTCCAGATTCTAGATGAGGGGCATATCAGGCCAGATCAAATGACCGGGTCCTGGGCCGGGGCGATGGGGCAATGCCAGTTTATGCCGTCAAGCTTCTTAAGATTTGCCGAAGATTTCAACGGCGATGGTAAGCGTGATATCTGGCATACGGAAGTTGATGTTTTTGCCTCGGCAGCAAATTATCTGTCGAAAAGTGGCTGGAAAGGTGACCAGCGCTGGGGCCGTGAAGTGCAGGTGCCGCGCAGTATATCTGAAAACCTGACAGGTCTGGACGTAAAAAAGCCCTTGGCGGAATGGCGCCGGCTTGGTCTTCGTCGTGCGGATGGCGGGACATTGCCTGTTGTGGCCGGTATGCAGGGGTCTTTGGTGATGCCCGATGGTATGAGCGGCCCGGCTTATCTGGTTTATGATAATTACAGGGTCATTATGGATTGGAACCGTTCAACATATTTTGCAACTTCGGTTGGCCTGCTGGCGAATGCCATCGCTGTCTATTAAGTAAAAATACAGCCTTAGAATCATAAAAAAACAGGTGGACATAGATAATGTCCACCTGCTTCGTAGTGTAGGAAAGTGGTCTTAATTACTGAGACAAGGCCTTGTATTTTTCCTGAATGGATGGGTCGGTTTGAAGCGCCGCTGTAATGGTGCGGTATTCTTCAACATCAAGGCCAGCGCCTTCGATTTGCTCAATCATTTCAGCATTCATTTTTTCCTGCAGTGAACGAACTTCATCTTCTGAAGTGACGTCTGCAGCCTGGCTTTGGTATTTGGTCTGCACATCACGGATGGCGCTTTGGGCTTCAGCGAAAGCTTGCAGCTGAGCATCTGAAATATCAGCTTGTTGCTGCTGTTGTTGTGGTGCTTGACCAGGCTGTTGCTGTTGTTGTTGCTGTTGAGCCTGTCCTTGCTGCCCTTGTGGCGGCATGTAGCTGTCCTGTGCTTGTGCTGGTGTGGCAAGGGCGCCGGCAGCGATTAACGCGGTGGCAGCTACGAGTTTTTTATTCAATGCAAACATTAATTTCTCCTTTTGGGGTTTGGTTTGTTTACAGGGATAGGACAGCTCAGTTCAGAAAAAGTTCAAAAAAAGTTGAAAAAAATTTAAAAAAGTTTTTTTGAAGAAAAAAAGAAACTTTTTTGACTCTGTGCTGTCTTATAGGTAGAGCTTGAGTATTGAGAGCTGAATAGAAAGGGCTTCGTATATGAGATTTGGTAAAGGTGACCGGGAAGATGTTCACTGGATGATCGCGCAAGAGATCCCGGCATTACGCCGCTACGCGTATGTATTGATGCGTAAGGAAGAAAAAAGGGATGACCTGGTGCAGGACACGCTGGAACGGGCGATAAACAAAAGCCATACCTGGCGCCGCGAAGGCAGTATAAAAAGCTGGCTTTATCGGATTCAGTACAGTGTGTTTATAAATAAGTACTGCAAATCCCATATAAAAGAAGTCGATACCGATGGTGTCAGTGAAGATCTTACACCGATGGTCAGTGAAAGTCCCAATCAGGAGCTGACCGTAGAATGTAAACGGGTTTTGTCAGCGATAGAAAAGCTGAAACCCAGACATCGGGAAGTGCTGATGCTGGTGGCCGTTGAAGGCGCGACATATGACCAGGCGGCGGCAATTATGGATATACCGGTTGGAACCGTACGTTCCAGACTGGTTCGGGCGCGGGAGGATCTGCGTGCGGAGATGAAAAAAGATCCAAAGCCAAAGAGCTCGTCAGCAAGCGCACATGATTTGAGGATAGAAAAATGACAAAAAAAGACAGCGATATTAAATTTTTCAATGGTGTCAAAGAACGCGATATCCATGCCTATATAGATGGCCATCTTGACCCGCGGCGGGAAAAAATGGTCGAGGCTTACCTTGACCGTCATCCTGAAATCGCCGAAGAAGTCCGGGATTATGTCGAATATAATAACCTGCTGAAACAGGCTTATGTTCCTTTGGAAGAAGAAGAGGTGCCGGCACGCCTGATGGCTGTTTTGAACCGTCCGGTTAGAAATTACTGGCAACCGATGATGAGGGTTGCGGCTGTTGTCGCTTTATGCGCCTTGTCCGTTGGCCTTGGCCGTGTTTCCGCCTATCAGGGAGAAGGCGGTGCCCCTTCTGATGATATGGTTAATCACTTCCTTCAGCAGATCGCCAGTAACGATACAGAAGGCTTGTATAATGAAGCTTCTATGGGCCAACTGGAGCTGGATACAAATGTTGAAACTGATCCGTTAAACTGGCTGACGCAGAAAATCGCCCTGGAGATGCAGGCGCCTGATTTATCCTCTGCAGGGTACATGATGACCGGGCGTCGTCTGGTGACGCGCGGCACGCAGGAGTTTGTCGAGCTTACTTACAAAGGTCAGGATGGCGGCGATGCGAAACTGTATCTGAAAACCCGCTGGGATAAAAAGCCCCCATCTATCGAATTTGCCCA
>JBNJDW010000015.1:0-16648 GCA_051745265.1 Pseudomonadota bacterium | reverse complement strand
GAGATTGAAGCTGCCATGGCTGAGCTTTCCCCGGATCAGAAAGACTTTTTTGTCACCTTTACCGTAAATGAAGGCAAGCGTTACCGTATCGGCGATGTTGATGTGGTCAGCCGTATTCCGGATCTGGATACGGATGGTCTGGCAGAGATTGCTGATTTCAAAACCGGTGACTGGTATGATGCCAGCAAGGTAGAACAGGG
This sequence comes from Pseudomonadota bacterium, assembly GCA_051745265.1. GTDB lineage: Bacteria > Pseudomonadota > Alphaproteobacteria > Micavibrionales > CSBR16-224 > JBNJDW01. Next base: position 16,448 of record JBNJDW010000015.1, on the reverse strand, counting down.
CGTGTTGGATCTGACGGAATATGTCGGCAATAAACAATATGCCTTTGTTGATATACGTCCCAAGGTCGATAGAAACCGCAGCGAACAAACCATTGATATTACCTATGTCATTAATGAAAGCAGCAAGGTGTTTGTCGAGCGGATTAATGTAAACGGCAATGTCAGAACACTTGATGAGGTCGTGCGCCGTGAGATAACTTTGATTGAGGGCGATCCCTATAACACAGCCAAACTACAGCGGTCTGAACAGAAAGTTCGTAACCTTGATTTCTTTGAAACGGTAAAGGTTGAAACACGTCAGGGTACAAGCCCGGATAAAACTGTTATTGATGTCGATGTTCAGGAGAAATCAACAGGCGAATTGTCTGTCGGTGCCGGGTTCTCGACCTCAGACGGGCCTTTGGCAGAATTTCGTATTCAGGAACGCAATCTTCTGGGCCGTGGACAGGATCTGAGCTTTGCGACAACCATAGCCGGGGAGCGGACCGAATTTGACCTGAGCTTTACCGAGCCGTATTTCCTTGATCGTGATATCAGCACCGGTATTGATCTTTTCCACATTACCCGTAATCAGGATGAGCTTTCTTACGATCAGACTAAAACAGGGGTAGGTTTCAGACTTGGTTATCCGGTCGCTAAAAACTGGCGCCAACATCTGGGATACCGGATTGAAGAAAATGAAATCACGGATGTTGAATCTGATGCCTCTCGTTTTGTTGAAGAACAGGAAGGTAAGCGGACAACCTCCTCAATCTCTCAGCGTCTGGTCTATGACACACGCGACAGCACCATTGACCCGACAGAAGGGCTGATTACCCGGTTTGAAACGGAAGTCGCCGGTATCGGCGGTGATGCCCGCTATGTGTCGAACCGTCTGGGCGCCAATTATTTCCATCCGTTAAGAGACCAATGGGTGTTGAGCGTTTTGGGTGAAGTCGGTCTGGTCTTTGGCTATGGCGATGAAGATGTTGAAATTAATGAACGTTTTTATCTTGGTGGCTCCAGTCTGCGCGGCTTTGAACGCTCGGGTGTTGGACCACGCGATACGGCGGCCGATGATTCGCTGGGCGGTAACAAATTCTATCGCGGTTCTACGGAACTGGCCTTTCCATCCGGCCTGCCCGAAGATCTGGGTGTTCGGGGCCATATCTTCACCGATTTTGGTAGCCTGTGGGATGTAGATGATGGCGGTGCCGATGTTGAGGATGAGGGGAGCTTGCGTCTGTCTGTTGGCGGTGGTATATCATGGCGGTCACCGTTAGGTCCTATTCGCGTTGATCTTGCTGCCCCTTTGATCAAAGAAGACTATGATAAAGAAGAACTGTTCCGCTTTAGCTTTGGCACCAGTTTCTAATAAGAAAAACAAAGGATGATTAAAATGTTCGGATTTATTGGCAAACGCATTGTTTTACTGGGAACCTTGGTTTTAATGAGTTTCCCCGGGACTGTATCTGCTCAGGAGGTAGAACCGGTAGCGGTCGGTGTCGTTAATGTGCAGGCCATTTTGCAGAATTCAAAGGCCGGTAAAAATATTCAGGCGCAACTGGATAAAAAACGCGAGGAATATCAAAAACAGATTTCGGCCAAAGAAAACAATCTTCGTGATGCGGAAAAGAAAATACTCGACCAGAAAGATGAACTGCCAGAATCCGAGTTTGCAGAAAAACGTAAGGCTTTTGAACAGGATGTGCTGAGCGCGCAGAAATTGGTCCAGAACAATAAACGCAGCCTTGAAGGCGGCTTTTCCAAGGCACTTGCCAAGCTTCGTGATGATGTCCGCGAAACGGTGGCGGAAGTTGCGAAAGAACGCGAATACGCACTGGTTCTGTCAGATGATGCTGTGATCATAGCTGAAAAATCGATGGATATCACAGATGAGGTTATTGCAGCGCTTGATAAACGTCTGACCAAGGTTTCCATTGATTGGTCCGTTAAATAACGGGGAGGCCGTCGGATGATTGATACGCGCTTTTTTCACAAAGCTGTAGATACGCTAACCTTGCGTGAAATTTGTGATTTATCAGGTGCAGAGCTTGATAATCCGGATAAGGGCGATGTCAGCGTAAGTTCTCTTGCACCTCTGGATCTTGCCGGGGCAGATGATGTCAGCTTTCTTGATAATAAAAAATATATCGATGATTTTCAGACCACCAAGGCCCGCGCCTGTTTTGTTCGGGATTCTTTTGCGAAAAATGCGCCAGAAGATGTGATCTGTCTGATATCTGATAATCCTTATAAAGCCTATGCTTTAACGGCGCAGGCATTTTTCCCCCTGACAGGTGAAACATCAGGTATTTCCGATGATGCGGTAATCGACCGGACGGCAGAAATCGGCAAAAATGTGACTATCGAATCCGGGGCTGTCATTAAAAATCAGGTAAAAATTGGCGATAACAGCTTTATCGGTGCCAATACGGTTGTCGAGAAAAGCGTTGAAATTGGACAGAATTGCCAGGTCGGCCCGCTATGCTGCCTGTCCCATTGCCTGATTGGTAACAGTGTTACGCTGGCGGCCGGGGTTAAAATCGGCCAGCCTGGATTTGGCTTTGCCATTTCCAAAACCGGTTTTGTCAGCGTGCCGCAGCTTGGCCGGGTGATTATTGAGGATATGGTTGATATTGGCGCCAATACAACAATAGACCGTGGCGCCATTAAGGACACCATTGTCCGGCAGGGTACCCGCATAGATAACCTTGTACAATTGGGCCATAATGTTGAAACCGGTGAAATGTGTGTTCTGGTGTCACAGGCCGGGGTTGCCGGCAGCACCAAGCTGGGTGATTTTGTCATGATCGGTGGGCAGGTTGGTATTGCCGGACATTTGAAAGTCGCCTCGGGCGTTAAAATCGGTGCTCAGGCAGGGGTGATGCGGGATATAGACCTGCCGGGTGAGTATCTGGGGTCTCCGGCCATGACCTCAAAACAGTTTATGCGGCAAGTCGCGACCTTGAATAAGATGATGAAACCTACGAAGAAAGGGCCTTCGGACAATGGCTGAGAAAATTATTGATATTTCCCGCATCATGGAAATGATTCCGCACCGGTATCCGTTTTTACTGGTTGATCGGATTATAGATATTGAACCGGGGGAATCCGCGACGGCGATTAAGAATGTTACCGCAAACGAAGATTTCTTTAATGGTCATTTTCCGGGCGCGCCGGTGATGCCGGGGGTTTTGATTATTGAGGCGATGGCCCAGACCTCTGCTTTGTTTGTGGTCGATGCGCTTGGCAAGGAAACAGAAGGCAAGCTTGTTTACTTCATGGCTATTGATCAGGCTAAATTCAGAAGGCCTGTAACACCGGGCGATCAGATGCATGTGACGGTGCAGAAGATTCAAAACCGGCGGTCCGTCTGGAAATTCAAGGGCGAAGCGCGGGTCGATGGCCAGCTTTGCGCCGAAGCTGTTGTCACAGCAATGATCATGGATGAAAAATAATGACTGTGGACCTGCATGGAGGGCGGCTTGGCATTCTGGCAGGCAGCGGGAATTTACCGCATCGTATAATCCAGCACTGCCAGCAAAGCCAGCAGCAATGTTTTGCTGTTTACTTTAAAGGTCAGTCAGAGCAAGAAGCCTCCGAAAAAACGCCGCATAAAGTTGTCCGGCTTGGGCAAACGCAAAAGACTATTGATCTTCTTAAAAAAGAAAACTGTACGCATGTCGTTTTTGCCGGTGGTATGAAACGCCCCAGCCTTCTTGATATGCGGCCGGATGTACGGACGACGCGGATGTTTGCCCGTCTGGGGCTGGGCGCTGTCGGCGATGATAAACTGTTGCGCGGCATTCGTGAAGAACTGGAATCAGAAGGTTTCATCGTTCTGGGCGCGCATGATCTGATACCTGATTTACTGACCCCCGAAGGCCCCTTGACCAAAGCGGTACCCGATGACCGGGACTGGGCCGATATCCGCAGTGGCTGGCAGGTGATTGAAACGATCGGCGGGCTTGATATCGGCCAGGCCTGTGTTATGCAGCAAGGCATTACGCTGGGTGTTGAGGCGGTCGAGGGCACGGATGCTATGATCCGGCGGGCCGGTGTTTATCTGCGCGGTGGTGGCGGCGGCGTTCTGGTGAAACGCAGCAAACCGGGGCAGGATACCAAGCTGGATTTACCAACCATTGGCCTGCAAACAGTTGATGCGGTTAAAGACGCAGGCCTGAAAGGCATCGCGGTTGAAGCCGGAGCCAGTCAGATTCTCCATCAAACCGAAACCATTGCAGCGGCGAATGCGGCAAAGATTTTTATCGTTGGCGTGACGCAGGCGGATATAAAAAATGAATAAGCCGGTTATCTTTATCATTGCCGGTGAAGCCTCGGGCGATTTACTGGGCGGGCGGCTGATGAGGGCGCTTAAATCCATGACAGGCGGCGCGGTTGAAATTCATGGTATCGGCGGTGCCTTGATGCAGGATGAAGGTCTGAAATCCCTGTTTCCAATGGAAGATCTGTCGGTTATGGGCCTTGCCGAAGTGGTGCCGCAAATCCCCAAAATCCTGCACCGCAAACGAGAGACTGTAGAGGAAGTCATCAGGCTTCAGCCTGATGCGGTAATTACCATTGATGCGCCTGATTTTTGTTTCAGAGTGGTCAATGATTTAAAAAAACGCGGGTTTCAAAAGCCCTGTATTCATTACGTCGCGCCTTCGGTCTGGGCGTGGCGTCCGGGCCGGGCAAAGAAAATAGCCCGTACAGTTGATCATCTTCTGTGCTTCCTGCCGTTCGAGCCGCCGTATTTTGAACGTCATGGTTTACCAACAACCTATGTCGGCCATTCGGTCGTTGAAGGCAGCGTGCTTGACGGCAATGGTCAGCGTTTCAGGGAGAAACACGGTATATCCTCATCAGAAACGATCCTAACCCTTTTACCGGGCAGCCGTAAGGGGGAGCTTGACAGGCATGTTGCGCTTTTTGCCGAAACGGCGAAGGCGGTACAAAAATATTGCCCGTCCTGTGTGATTGTCTTGCCGACCTTGCCGCATTTTACAACGCGGTTGAAGGACGCCATGCGCGCCCATAATTTGAAATCCGTGGTCATCGATACGGAGACGGATAAATATGACGCCTTTGCCGCGTCTGATGCGGCGCTGGCGGCCTCTGGCACGGTGACGCTGGAACTGGCCGTGGCTGATGTGCCCACGGTTGTCGCCTACCGTATGTCGCCTGTAACCTCTTTTATTGCAAAGCTGTTGGTGAAGGGGAATTATGCCAGCCTGGCCAATATTATTATGGACCAGCCGATCGTTCCTGAATATCTTTTGGATCAGGCGCGTGTCGAGGCCTTGTCCGATGCTGTACTGCGTTTATTGACGGAAAGCGGCGCTGCGGAAAAGCAGAAACAGGCTTTTGCTGTTTTACGCGATAAATTAAATTACGGCGCCGATGTCACCCCAAGCGAAATCGCAGCACAGACAATCTTAAAATTATGCCCTTAAACCCTTACTGCTGACTATGCGCTATATTCAGGCAAAAGCCGCTTCGCGGGCCAGTTTCTCCGGGGCGGGTTTTAAAACCAGTTCGTGATAGGCTTTAACCAGCGTTGGGATGATCTCGCCGCCATTAAATTCGATGTTATCAATGGCGCTGACAGCTGTAACTTCGGCAGCTGTACCGGTGATAAAACACTCATCAAATTTAGCGACCTCGTCAGGCATAATGGCCCGCTCGATAACCTTATACCCGGCCTCTTCGGCAAGGCCGATTACGGTGCGGCGGGTGATGCCATCTAGGAAGCAATCCGGTGTCGGGGTATGGATTTCACCATCTTTAATAAAAAAGATATTGGCGCCGGTGGCTTCGGCGACCTGACCGCGGTAATCAAGCATCAGTGCATCATCAAATCCGGCAGATTCTGCTTCATGTTTTGACAATGTGCAAATCATATATAAGCCACAGGCCTTGGCATTGACCGGGGCCGATACAGAAGAAGGACGGCGCCATTTCGATGTTTGCAGGCGAAGGCCGCGGCCTTCATCCTTGCCCTTGGCGTATTTGATGTTTCCCCAGGCAGCAATTCCGACATGAATGGTCGAGCTTTGCGCTGAAATGGCCATCATTTCACTGCCCCGCCAGGCGAGGGGCCGGACATAGGCGCTGGACAGGTCATTGCGCTCCAGTAATTCATAACAAATGGTATTGAGCTCTTCGACGGAATAGGGGATTTTCATATCCATAATTTTTCCGGAGTCAATCAGACGCTGGTTATGTTCAGTCAGTTTAAAGATAGAGCCATTATAGGCCCGCATGCCTTCGAAAACACCACTGCCGTAATGCAGGCCATGGGTTAGAAAATGGACTTTGGCATCCTGCCAGTCTAAAAATTCACCATCAATCCAGATTTGCCCTTCAAGACTATCGAAACCAGCCATTTTGATCTTCCTATTTTTTAAACTTTTCTGTCCTTAGTTTAGCCGGATTTGTGCCTGTTTGGCAACGGCCTTTAAAAGATCAACGGGTAAATTATTGGCGGTTTTATGAAATTATGCTACTCAATAGAAATGAATGATCCTGCATTAGATATAAATGCCATGCCGCATATTCTGGTCGTTGATGATGACGAGCGGCTTCGTGACCTGTTATTGCGCTATTTAAGCGCCCAGGGCTGTCTTGTGATGACCGCCGAAAGCGCGGCAATTGCAGATGGAATGTTAAAACGGTTTGAATATGATTTGCTGGTTGTTGATGTCATGATGCCGGGTGAAGATGGCATTTCCCTGACGCGCCGCTTGAAACAGCAGTTTCCGCACACACCCATTTTGATGTTGACCGCAAAGGCCGAAACCGAATACCGGATCGAAGGTCTGGAGGCCGGCGTGGATGATTATCTGTCAAAGCCTTTTGAACCACGGGAGTTATGGCTTCGTTTGCAGGCTATTTTAAGACGGACCCTTAAAACGCAGCCCGGAGTCACAAAACAGATTGGCGACTGGTATTTTGATCAGGACCGCCGCCGCCTGAAGTCCGAAGACGCGGCGGATATTACATTGACGGAAACGGAAACCGCATTGCTGGCCTTATTGATGACCAAAAGCGGACAGGTTTTGAACCGTTATGATCTGGCTGAAAAACTGGGCCTTGATGCCAGTGAGCGCACAATTGATGTGCAGATCACCCGACTGCGGAAGAAAATTGAACCGGACCCCAAAACCCCGCGGTATCTTCAGACCGTACGCGGTAAGGGCTATGTGCTGAGGGTATGATGGGACAATTAAAAAACAAATTAAAAAACATACTCCCGCAAACGCTGTTCGGGCGGTCATTGTTGATTATGGTCACGCCGGTATTGCTGTTACAGATTCTGGTCGCATTCTTTTTCATTGATCGGCACTGGGATGCGATGACCGCGCGTCTGGCTCAATCGGTTACTGGCGATATCGCCCTTATTTTTCAAAATGTTGATCTGGATGACCCTGATTTTCCTGACGGGGATATGGTTTTTCTAAACAGCCTGACGGCGACGGTAGATTTTACAGTTCTATATGAGCCCGGGGCCACACTGGCCAAGACAGAAAACACCAGCAGTTTTATCATTGATGAAGTGGATACGCTGGAGACGGAATTACGTAAGATTACCGATCGGCCTTTTTTAATCCGCTCAGATCGGAACGAGAAATGGTATGAAGTGCTCTTCCAACTGGAAGACGGTGTTTTTCGGGTGCTGTTCCCTGAACGGCGATTATACAGTGCGACCAGTTATATCTTTATTCTCTGGCTGCTGGGCAGTTCGTTAATATTATTTGCCATTGCCATTATCTTTATGCGCAATCAGATCCGCCCAATCAGGAAGCTTGCCATGGCGGCGGAGCGTTTTGGCCGGGGGATTGATGTGCCTAAATTTAAACCGCATGGTGCCCGTGAAGTACGTCAGGCGGCAGAGGCCTTTCACAATATGCGTGAACGTATCCAGCGGCAGATTGAGCAGCGTACCGCGATGTTGTCCGGCGTTTCTCATGACCTGCGAACGCCAATAACCCGTATGAAGCTTCAGCTTGAACTGCTGGGGGACAGCCCCGATGTCGAAGCACTTCGTACAGATCTCACCGATATGGAGAAAATGATTGAAGGCTATCTGGCTTTTGTCCGCGGTGACAAAGATGAAAAACCCAGCGCCATAGATATTGGCGGTTTGATTGCCGGCGTGAATGACAAATTACGGCGTCAGGAATTGACAGTTCATGATGATGACATAGAAAAAGGACATATCCTGCGGATTCATCCCAATGGTATGGAACGGGCGATTGCCAATCTGATCACCAATGCCTGCAAATATGGCACCCAGGCCTGGGTTTCCGTCCGGCAAAAAGATGATGACATTGAAATCACGGTTGATGATGATGGGCCTGGCATCGCCGAAGATTTACATGACGAGGTCTTTAAACCTTTTTACCGGATCGAACAGTCGCGTAACCGTGAAACCGGCGGCATTGGCCTTGGGCTGGCCGTGGCGCAGGATATTATTCATAGTCACGGCGGGTCAATTATTCTGGAATCTTCACCTAAGGGTGGTCTCCGCGTACGGATCAGATTGCCGTTCAGGTAAATGGAAAAGTATAAAATGCTTTGACCTTCTATGCCGGATACGCTAATTATGTTCACATAATACAAGTAAATGAATACTGTATGGATATTTGATGGATAGCGATCAAAGCAAAAAGCCGTGGAATTATAAACCGTTGGCCGAAAATCTGATGATTCATTCGGCGGCTTTCGCTGGTCTGGCTGTCATCGGCGCCACGGCAGCAATGCTTTTTCCTCCTTTGGTTTATCTGTCAGCCATAACCTATACAGTGTTGAAACTTTCCGTCGGGGTTGCTTATCACAGCCAGAAATTCCGTGAACTTTTAAAACAGCCGGAATTCAAACAGGGCCATACGGTTAAACTGCCCAAGGAACATGATTTTTCTAAAATCGTAGAAAATCTCAGCCATAAACTGGGCCGCCGTAAAGTGCCGGAAATATATGCCATTAATAAAAATGATGAAATTAAAGCCAGGGCTTTTTTCGATAAAAGAAAACTAACGCCCTTCGTCACACAAAAAATGACCCGCCATTTCTCGGTCTATAGTTATGGTGATTTTATAAATGTTGATTTAAAAGCCGTTAAAGGCGAAAGCCATAACCGGGAGGAATTAAAATTTATTGCCGCCCGTGAACTGTCGCATCTGCAGGCTGATAAGGTTTCTCTGGCCAGGAGCGCTATTATTTTTAGCCGGCAAATGAGTATGGGGCTTTTCTGGGGCACTGTGTCGCTTGCGGCATTTTCTTTTGCAGGTGCGGCGCTGCCGATGACTGTGACAATGGGCTCGGTTGCTCTGGCCGCAGGTGGTTTATTTGGCAGCCGGGTGGTGACAGATGCTTTGGGGGCTTATGCGCTTAGACGGATCGAACAACGCGCAGACAGGAATGCCGTATATTTGACAGATGATCTGCCAACGGCAATGGCCGCAATCAATAAATGCACACCTTCGAAAAGAAGCCTCTGGTCCCGTTTTCCCAAGCCGGACAAGCGTAAGAAAACATTACAGCAGAGCTTTAATAAAGTTGCGGATCATCATCAGGTAGCGGTTGAAGAAAATCTGGAAATTTCGGGCCCGAAGACAGGGGCGAAACCTTGTAATACGCCACCTAAATGAAGCGTCTGAAGGCATCGGGGATATAATCCTGTGCCTGATCCAGCTTTGCCAATCCACGGTCAAGCTCGGCCATTGTCGGGGCCATATCGGCGCTGTCATCATCAAGCCAGATCCGGGCCGCGTTTAAAAAGACAACAGCCACAGCAGCAGCACGAAGCGGTGGGCAACCGCGGCCATCACGACCATTCAGATCGGCAAGACGCAGCATGACATCCATTGATTCGTGAAAACGGGGCAGGGCCGTGCGGAACAGTTTTGGATTTTTGAAGGTCTGATAGAATAAATGCTGATAGGCTGTACGATGTTCGTTCAGGATATCAAAACGCAACATAAGCAGTTCAAACAAGCGATCCCGCGGTGTTTCACCGGGCAGGTCTTTGTCGGCTTCTGCCTCTACGCGTTGGTCAACACGCATCATCAGGCTTTTATAGAGATCGGTTTTTGAATGGAAATACAGCTTTATTACATCGGCGTTGATTTCGCTGTCTTCGGCAAGGTGATTGAAATCAAGGATCTCCCAGCTTGTGCCGTCTTCCAGCAAGGCCAGGGCCGAGGTTAAAATTTGCGTGATCTGCTGTGGTCTTTGGATATTTGACATGATAATGATATATTATCTTATACGCAAAATGTCTACACTCAATCAAACGATCTGGAGCCCATATGAATAAATCACTTGATCTGATCGGTATCGGCAATGCCATTGTCGATGTTCTGACACAGACAGAACATAGTTTTATTCAGACGAATCAAATCAATAAAGGCGCAATGACCTTGATTGAAGAAGGGCAGGCCGAAGAGCTTTACGCCAAAATGGGCCCGGCTATGGAAATTTCCGGCGGGTCGGCAGCGAATACAATTGCGGCCTTTGCCTCTTTGGGCGGCAGCTGTGGTTTTATTGGCAAGGTTGCTGATGATCAGCTGGGCGGTGTTTTTCGGCATGATATTCAGGCAACGGGGGCTGTATATAATACCGTGCCGCTTACCGGTGGCCTGCCGACGGCACGCTGCCTGATCATGGTGACGCCGGATGCAGACCGGACAATGTGCACCTTTCTGGGGGCAAGTGTCTGGATCACACCGGGCGATATTGAAAAAGACTTTATCCAGAGCGCCAAGGTTATCTTGTTGGAAGGCTATCTGTTTGATAAGCCGCAAGCCAAAAAAGCCTTTATGAAAGCGGCAGAGCTTGCCCATGAAGGGGATACAAAAACAGCCTTATCGCTTTCCGATCCGTTCTGCGTGACACGTCACCGCGAAGAATTTTTGGATCTGATCGATAATCATATTGATATTCTGTTTGCCAATGAGGCTGAACTGAAATGCCTGTTCCAGACCGAAAGCCTGGAAGAAGCCTTGGTCGAAGTTAAAGGTAAATGTGAACTGGTCGTTGTTACGCGCGGCGCTGAAGGGTCTGTTATTGTGATCGAAGATCAGCAATATGATATACCTGCCGAAGATGTTGAAACTGTTGTTGATACGACCGGTGCCGGTGATCTTTATGCCGCGGGATTCCTGTATGGCTATACGCGCGACGAAGATATAGAAACCTGCGGCCATTATGGCAGTACAGCGGCGGCGGCGGTGCTTCATCATATGGGCGCACGGCCACAGCAGGATATTTCTAAATGTCTAAGCCGGGTGCAGGCCCGTTTGCAGGAGCAGAAAAAAATTGTCCGGAGTTGATTTACGGAGTTTTGTGCGCATTTGCGCAGTTTTTGCTGTGTTCTGCGGCTTATTGCCAACGGCCTTGGCGGGTGAGCCTGTGCATGGCATTGCCATGCATGGGGCACCAAAATACGGCCCTGATTTTGAGCATCTTGATTACACCAATCCGGCAGCACCGAAAACCGGTGTTTTGGAAGAAGCCGTGGTCGGCAGCTTTGATACACTGAACAATCATATTATTATGGGTGAAATGGCCAAGGGCTTAAGCCTGACGGTGGATCCTTTGATGCAGCGCGTATGGGATGAGCCCTTTACGCTTTATGGTCTGGTGGCCGAAACGGTCGAGATCGCGGATGACCGGTCATGGATTGTTTTTAACCTTAACCCCAAGGCCCGTTTTCATGATGGCCGGCAGATGACGGTTGATGATGTTATTTTCAGTTATGAAACCTACCGTAATCACGGGCATCCTGTCCGGCGCCGGGTCTATGGATTTGTTGATACTGTCGAAAAACTGTCAGAGCACAGCGTCAAATTCAGCTTTGGTGAGGGCTATGATCAGGAAACGGCGCTTATACTGGCGATTATGCCGGTTTTACCAAAACATTACTGGACGGACAGTGAGGCTGACCGGGATATTACCAAAACCACACTGACCCCGCCATTGGGCAGCGGGCCTTATAAAATCATCGAGGCTTCGCCGGGGCGGCAGATCAAATATGAGCGTGTCGAAGATTATTGGGCCAAGGATTTACCGGTTAATCGCGGCCTGTATAATTTTGATGAAATCCGCTACGTCTATTACCGGGATTCCGATGTCTCGCTGGAGGCTTTCAAAGCCGGCGAAACCGATCTTCGCCGTGAATATGACATCAGCACCTGGACAACAGGCTATGCCTCGCCAAGGCGGGAGCGGGGAGAGTTTGTCCAAAAGCAATACAGCCATGAAAGACCGGAAAAAGTGCGGGCTTTTATCTTTAACACCCGGCGGCATATGTTCCGCGATATACGCGTGCGTCAGGCGTTAAGCCTGGCCTTTCATTTCGGACGAATGAACCAGATGTTCTTTGACAACGCTTTTAACCGGATTGAAAGCTATTTCCCCAATTCTGAATTGGCGCATCGGGGCATCGCAGATGGCCGGGAACTGGATATTTTATCGGCCTATGAGGACGAGCTTGCCGAAGAGGTCTTTGGCCCTGCTTTTTCTTTTTCGCCCAGTCTGACAACGACTGAGCGCCGGGCTAGCCTGCGCCGGGCTTCGGCATTGTTGAAATCGGCGGGTTATGAAATTTCTGATCAGCAGAAATTGATTAATGCCAAGACCGGTAAGCCCTTTAATTTTGAAATTTTGCTGAATTCATCTTCGGATGAAAAAATTGCGCTGTTTTATAAAGAAACCTTACGAAGACTGGGGATAGAGGCCCGCATACGGACAGTCGATAATGCCCAGTTTACCGGACGTCTTGACCAGTTTGACTATGATATGGTGCTGTATCAATGGGTTAATTCGCTGTCACCGGGGAATGAACAAATGAATTACTGGGGCAGTGATGCCGCCCAATCCATGGGCAGCCGAAATTATGCCGGGGTCAGCAGCCCGGTTGTTGATGCGCTGGCAATGGGAATCGGTGCTTCGAAAACGCGTGCTGATCTGGTGGCTTATACACACGCGCTGGACCGGGTTTTGATGCATGGGTATTACAGCGTACCTTTGTATTATCTGGGCGCGGATATGATTGCGCATGACCGGGATTTACAGGCCCCGGACGTTACACCAATTTACGGGACCGTACTGGAAAGTTGGTGGCAGCAGGAACGCTGAAGCCTGTTTTTATAAAAAGCACTTGGCAAGGCGGTCTATTGCCAGTATTGTTTATGGGGAAAACGAATTCAATATCAGGGTGAAATCAAAACATGTCAAAACGTATTAAAAGCTTACTTCTATCTGGTCTTTTGCCCGGTATTGCCTTTGCCGGCCTTGCTGCGTGTGAACCAATGCCCACAAAATTGCAGGACGCATATTGGCAGCGGATTGAAACGCATTCTGCCCTTTATCTGACAGGCCCAAAAGCCCAGCAGCAATTGGAACAGAATATTGCGACTTGTGTCCGCGAAGTGGATGAACTGATCCGTCTGCAGGCGCTGCGTGAAACGACCCCGCCGGAGACAAATCAGGAATATCGCGATGCTCTGGAAAAATCCGGCGATCTGGCGGCTTTTGATACACCCAGACATCACAAAGACCTGATGGTTGACCACAGCGATTATTATGATTTTGAAAGCTGCATGCGCGCCAAAGGCTGGGAACGTGTCAAAGCGGTACGTTATCAGGCTGCGACCAAGGCACAGCAAAACCACGAGAATACGCAGGAACTCCGCAAATATGGTGTCGAGGGTAAAGACGCCTACATCCGCAGCAAAAAACAGGCGCGGGATGATAAGGGTGATTTCAACAGCCTGAACGATTAAGCTTACTTATAAGACAGTTAAAGGCATCATACGTCTGAAAGGACGATGATGCCTTTTTCTATTAGGCAGCCTAATATCTAAAATTATGAGAACGGTAATGCGTGACAGATTTGATCAGGCTGTTTGCTTTCTGGCATCGGTATCATTCTCGGCCAGCCAGACCTCCAGCGCTGCCAGAGCTTTATCGCTCATGGCCTTTTTGCGGTCTTTGCCTTTGACCTTCTTTTTCTTGCCATTCTCAGTGATGATCGGCGGAATAGGGGGGAACAGACCAAAATTGATATTCATGGGCTGGAAAGTCTCACTTTCGGCGCCGCCGGTAATGTGGTTCAGCAAAGCGCCCAAGGCGGTGGTTTCCGGCGGCAGGCTTATTGGCGTATTCTGCATTTCTGCCGCGGCAAAGCGCCCGGCCATTAATCCAACGGACGCGCTTTCAACATAACCTTCACAGCCGGTCACCTGCCCGGCAAAACGAAGTCGTGGCTGTGCCTTCAGACGCAGGCTTTCATCCAAAAGACGCGGGCTGTTGATAAAGGTATTGCGGTGAATGCCACCAAGTCTGGCAAATTGTGCGTTTTCCAGACCCGGGATCATCCGGAAGACTTCTGTCTGGGCGCCATATCTAAGTTTGGTTTGAAACCCGACGATATTATATAATGTGCCAAGCTTGTTATCCTGCCGTAATTGTACGACGGCATGGGCCTGTTTACCTGTGTTCGGGTCAATCAGGCCGACCGGCTTCATCGGGCCAAAACGCAGCGTATCCAGACCGCGTTCGGCCATAACTTCAATCGGCAGACAGCCTTCGAAATAGGGGGTATCCTTTTCCCAGTCTTTGAATTGGGTTTTATCGCCTTCGATCAGGGCGTTGATGAAGGCTTCATATTGTTCGCGGTTCATCGGGCAGTTGATATAATCCTTGCCGTTCCCGCCGGGGCCGATTTTATCATAGCGTGATTGGAACCAGGCAATATCAAAATTAATGCTGTCTTTCTCAACAATGGGGGCAATCGCATCGAAAAAGGCCAGCTGCCCTTCGCCGGTCAGTTCTATGATCGCCTGCGCAAGACCGCTATGGGTCAGCGGGCCGGTGGCGATGATAACATTTTCCCACTCTGATGGCGGTAATCCATCAACGACTTCCCGTTCAATCGTGATGTTGGGATGGGCATCAAGCGCGGCGGTGACTTCATCTGAGAAAACATGGCGGTCTACGGCCAGGGCGGACCCCGCGGGCACTTTGGCTTTATCGGCTGCGGCCATGATCAGTGAATTGCAGCGCCGCATTTCTTCGTGGAGCAGGCCGACGGCATTAAATTCATAATCATCTGACCGAAAGGAGTTTGAGCAGACCAGTTCAGCCAGACCCTCGGTCTGGTGGGCCTCGGTCTTTTCGACGGGGCGCATTTCATGGATGATGACCTGCGTGCCGGCATTTGCCGCCTGCCAGGCCGCTTCCGATCCGGCGAGGCCGCCGCCGATAATGTGAAGTGTTTTTTCTGTCATGGCCTGATTTGTATAGGTTATAGCGTTATTTGTAAACAGGAAGAATCACCCCTAGTTTACGGGGAATTCCTCCTGTTTTGTCAAAAAACGTTAGAAAGACAGCATTTGGACGCGATCAATTTGCTGCAAGGCTTCGATCTGTTTGATGATGTTATCATTGACCGCATCATCGACCGAGACCAGAGCAATGGCCTTGCGTTCATTGGCAATCCGCCCCAATCGGAACGAACCGATATTGATACCGGCATTGCCCAGCACAGTGCCGAGCCCACCGATCAAACCTGGCTGATCAAGGTTACGGACAAACAGCATATTCGGCGTCAGCTCGCTTTCAATCGGCACGGTATCAATATTGATAATCCGCGGTTCACGGTGACCGAATAAGGTGCCATCGACATTATGGATGCTTTTCTCGGTGGTGATTTTAACCCGGATCAGGGTCTGGAAATCTTCAGTCGCATCTTTAAAGCTTTCGGTGATCTCAATACCCCGTTCTGCGGCCCGTACCGGGGCGCTGACGATATTAACGCCTTCGAGGGACGGGCGGAGCATGCCGGCAATAATCAAAGATTTCAAAGGCTTTGTGTTCAGCGTTGTGACGTGACCTTCATAGGTGATTTCGACTTCTTTGACAGCAGAACGGGCAATCTGGCCGACAAAGCTGCCCAGATTTTCGGCAAGCCGCATATAAGGTTTCAATTTTGGTGCATCTTCCGCACTGACGGACGGCATGTTCAGCGCATTGGTGACCGCACCATCCAGCAGATAATCCGAAATCTGTTCTGCGACCTGCACGGCAACGTTTTCCTGCGCCTCTTCCGTGCTGGCACCTAGATGCGGGGTGCAGACAACATTCTTGTGCCCGAACAGAATATTATCGGTCGCCGGTTCTTTTTCAAAAACATCAAGCGCTGCGCCGGCAACCTGACCGCTATCAAGGGCTTCTTTCAAGGCCGGTTCATCAATCAATCCGCCGCGGGCGCAGTTGATAATCCGAACGCCTTTTTTCATTTTGGCAATATTGTCCGGGCCGATAATACCACGGGTCTTGTCGGTCAGCGGAGTATGCAAGGTTATGTAATCGGCGCGTTTCAGGACATCTTCCAGTTCCACTTTTTCAACGCCCAACTCCTGCGCCCGTTCCTCATTGAGATACGGATCATAGGCAAT
>JBNJDW010000014.1:0-17129 GCA_051745265.1 Pseudomonadota bacterium | reverse complement strand
TCATAGGTATAAGCGGACTGACATTCGGGACAGGGTGGAAGGGCATGCATGAAAAGAACCTGTTTTAGGGTGAGTGTTTGGAAAATAATAGGGTATGTCTGGTCTAAAAGTAAAGCGAATAGCTTTGGGGGCGTCGACGGTTTCTCACTTTATTATTGGGAGGCGTAGATGGCTGGCGATGGAGAGGGCTTGTCGATCATTTTTTTAAGAAGCCCTTATAATCAGGAGTTCTTCAACAATTTTGAAATGCTGTTTTAATTATGGGAGCCGTGCGGATTATTCTTCGCGAATTGTAATGCCGCTATTGGAAATATCTATATCGTGATATGCGTAAGATCCTGAAATCATATCAGCTTTTTGGCCAAAACGGATTTGATTGGCGGTCTGGGCCTTGTTAATTATATTCTTGTCTTTATCGGAATAGGGCTTCATGCAATTCGACAGATCACGTTCAATTTTATCTTGTGAAATTCCGCTGATTTCCGTATCCCCAGAAAAATATTTATAATTTTCAGTGAAAACGACTTTGATAATGCTGTCTGTATTGCCAGTAAATGTCCAATCTATAGGTTCATAGCTGTTTAAAGACAGATAAAAAGGCTCCATATCCTCTGCAATATGAACGGTGGAATGATGGCGGGGCAGCTCTTTTTTTTCACGGTCAGAAATAGAACCATAGCGACCGAGACTAACAGAAACCAGATTTGTTTTCGGTGATGTTATATATAGGGGGCATTTAGCTTGTAGCCACAGGAATGCGGAATCCATCTCCCTAGCTTTTGCAACTTCTTGAGCAGATAGGGTCTTGTTGCCGTCAATATCTGCTCTGGAAAAATAATATTTTAGCATATCTTTGAATTCATTTGCATCAAAGAGCGTATCATTGTCCGGATTCATGAAATACATTTCCCGATATTGGAATATATAGGTGTTTAAACCTTCCGGAAAGGTCTTAAAATAGGCGGCCGGGGTATCCTTTGGCGATGGAAAGGCAACTTCATCTCCAGAATCAGCTTCAGCATGTCCGGTAGCTTTGGAGATAATAAACGAAGGCATGCCAGCCTCTATATTGTTAATCTCATCATAGGATAATGATGCGTGCCATGTTCCATTTTTGGTTTCTTCCTCAAAATCGCCTATGATCTTTTCGTCGTAATCTGCTGATCCAGCCTTTTCTTTTATATAGTGACTTAACGAATATCCTGTAAAATTATCAATATTCCGGGACATATATTGATTATATGTTATGCCCACTTCTTGTAGATCCTGATCAATAAATGCCGGCATAGGCGGATAAGAAGGCGCATTTTCAGCCGTGGCAGGACGCACAAGAATAAAGAGCGCTATTAATACGACGAATACGAGAGATTTGTTTTTCATACTGAATAATATAAAGTTGCTGAAATGGATTTGCAAAATTAAAAATATTTTTTTTCGAAGCTTTCGAAGAAATAATAAACGGGCGGAAAAATGGCGATGGATTTAGTCTATCGATAAATTTTCTATTTGATATGATTTAATATGGATGTAGTAAAATTATTTAGAGGCTTCACTATGATTAAGATTGGAATAGTTGGTATAGGGCATATTTCTAACTTCCAAATACAAGCGATAGAGCAGTCCAAAAAAGTTATTTTAACAGATGCATATGATATTGACCCTTCCAAATATAAACAACTTCAAAAAAACGTAAAGACTTACGCGAGCCTGGAATCGATGCTGAAAAATGCCCAAGCTGACATCATTCTAGTATCTGTACCAAATGAATTGCATTATGAAATAGGTAAAGAGGTGATTGAAGCAGGACGTTCAGTTATCTTGGAAAAGCCAATGTGCACATCACATGATGAATTAGATAATTTAATAACGCTTTCTAAAAAACATGGCCAGTTTATTGCTATAGCCTTTCATGCGGCTTACGCACGGGATTTAAATTGGTGGATTAATCATGAAAAAGAAAATCAGGGGCAATACGGAGATTTGATCGGATTTAGCTGTTCCTTTTTTGATCCCTATATAATGGAAGATGGTGCACTTTCTCCAATGTCTAAAAGCTTAGGCGGCTCTTGGGTGGACAGTGGTATTAATGCCTTAAGTGTCATCGGTAGGATGATTAATCCGAAAGATTTATCTATTGATGAAGCGCGTATGACAAAAACAGAGCATTATCAATGTGATCAAATACAAGGAAATGCTGTTGTCTCCTTTAAACGTAATGGAAAAAACGGTTTCGGCGCAATTGATACAAATTGGACACTGGGGGTAAACAGAAAAACGACGACACTTTATTATCAACACGACATAATTTTACTACAACATAGCGAAGAAAAAATATACAGCATTAAGAATCGAGAGCGCAGCCTGCTTAAAGATCTGCAGAATGATAATGCTAGATTGGTTAACCACTATGTTGCTTTGTTCGATGATTTAATAAATAAATACGAAACAAAGAAAAGCAACTTCGATCATTCAATAGAGTTGCACCGTCTGTTACTTGATGCCAAAGAAAAACAAGACATACATTTATAAACAAGACCCATTAACAAAAAATTTTCTAAAAAATTTTAACAATTATATTTTAGGGTTGCAGCACTACGCGCAAAAAAAACCGCAACTTTTGGGACTCGGGGCAAGTGCCCTCTAATATTGGGAAATGACCAGACTATAAATGGCGGAGACGGTGGGATTCGAACCCACGATACGGGATTACCGCATACACGCTTTCCAAGCGTGCGCCTTCAGCCACTCGGCCACGTCTCCGTTCAGAAGGGGCTAACCTACCTAAAATATAGTAAAAAGACAAGAGCGGAAATGATCTTGTGAGGGCTTAAAATGAATAGCTGGCCGGGCTGGTCGGGGCGGCGGGTTGTTTGACAATCACCGAGACCATTTGCACCAGTTTTTCGGCCCTGGCCCCGGTCCCGGTCAAAAGCGCAATGCTGGTAATCGGGCTAAGGCGTTCATGCTCATCCTTGGGCAGTTTCAGCTGCGACAGGGTCGCGACATCGCCGCCCTGCTGGACAACCTGAATATGATTACTGCCAAGATCGAATTCGACATAAGACGGCACATCGGGAAAATCGTAATCTATGCTGAGAATGATGCGGTCTTCTTCAAACAACAATACGGCATCGGCATCCAAATCACCGTTATAGCCGGTGACATCTTTTGATGCCGTGGGCTGCTCCGGAGCGGGTGCTTTATTGCTGTGCCTCCAGAAGGCGACTTTGCGAAAAAAACCAAACATATAAAATCATTCTCTTAAATTACCCCTCTTTATATAAAGGATTGAACAAAAAATACAAGGATACAATGAAGCATAGGCCACAAAGCGATCAGCGAAGTGAAGCTTAACGGCGGTTTTTGGCGGCAAGATCAATAAATTGTCTGAAAATGCGCCGAAAGCGTTTTTGGTAAACCAGATATTCGGGATGGAATTGAACGCCGAGGAAATAGGGGCGGCTTTGATCTTCAATCGCTTGCACAACGCCGTTTTTCTCATGGCCGCTGATCACCAGACCCTGACCGATACGGTTAACCGACTGGGTGTGTATACTGTTCACCCGGCAGGATTTACAGCGCAGCAGTTTATAAAGCAGGCTGTCTTTGCCTTCCAGATACATGCGTTTGCGATAGAAAATATTGGCCAGTGTCGAGTTCGGATATTCGGCTTTTTCATAGGCTTTGCTGACATCAAAATGCAGCGATCCCTTGCGGTGAATATTGATCAGCTGCGCGCCGCGGCAAATTCCCAGAACCGGTTTTCCGGCATGCTCGGCTTTCTGCAGCAGGCTGACTTCCATCTCGTCACGGGCGTGGTCATAGATATAATCCTTTTTAACCGTACCGCTGTACCAATCCGGAAAAATATCGGTACCGCCGCTGAGAATCAGGCCGTCAAAATCAATGTTCTGATAAGGATGGGCAACAGTCAGCTTGACCGGTACCGCGCCCATAAACCGTAAAGTAAAGGAAAGGCATAACCAGCTTATAAATCCTCTATCAACGGATTTTGTGATGCCAATGACAGGCCGGTTATCACGCATGATTGATCCCGGCTTTGTTCAGTCGATCTTGTACGAAAGCGACCCAGTGTGGATCAATGCGCGAGAATAACTCTTTATGACGGATGGTATAGGCCACCGATAATTCCTGCAGCAGGGTTTTATGGCGGGCCAGATCCTCGACCGTAAACCAGCAATCAAGCGCTGTATTAACATGCCAGTCAGGATCATCAATGCTGCAGTTCGGCATACGGAAATGATAGGTGGGCCGTTTTTTAATCAGGCTGTCTTCAATCAATGAGGCGACCAGATCCTCGTCAATATGGCTGAACAGGGGCAGCAGATCGAGCGCATAATTCCGCGACGGATTAAAATGGATGTAATCCTCAATCAAATGGTTCATGTCCGGATCATAGGATGCCGTTAAAACAAACCGTGCGTATTCTTCTGAATAGGGTCCGGCAAAACCGGTGATCTTACGGGTTACATCCATATCCAGCCGGGTCATTAACCAGTCATAGAGCAGAATAAAGGCGCGGATGGTATCGCGGATTTCTCTTGTCTCTATGGACAGGACTTCGGGATTTATATGATAGCCAAAAGCATATAAAAGTGAATGTGATGTGCCGCGGGCGCCCCGATAACGCAGTTCTTCAACAATCTTTTCGACGATTGCAATATCAGCCAGTTTAAGCGGCGGAGTGACAATTTCACTGGGGGCCACGGGGCCAAGCAGGCCGGGAACAACATAATCGGCCAGTTCTTCGATAGATAGCCCCTGATCAGGATTGCTTTTCTGTTCCTCGGCACGTTTGGAAATTTTTTGCGCCAGCTCAACATCAAGCTCAATCGTAAAATCACCGAGATCGTCGGTTTTCACAGTGAATTTTGTTGAATAGTCTTCATGGACCGTACCGCCGGTGATATCCGCAACGATCTCGGCCGCTTCCGGCAAGGGAACACCCAGATACTCTAATTCGAGCCCGTAATGGCGTGTGCTCTCTTCCGACTGTGCGGATTCCTGTGACATTTGGACTGCTTTCATAACAGTTTATATACGAATGAACCGGATGTGAATTCCATGATTCATAGCGCGATCATAGCAGAATCGCTGATAAAACGCCAATACAGAACATCGATATCCGCTCGCGTTAAAAAAGGCCGGCTTCAATAAAATGAAACCGGCCTTTCCTGTAAGATTCAGATTTATTTCTTTTTACTACCATTATCTGCATGCTGTGCCAGTCTGCGGAACAGGTCCATGGGCAGCGGCAGAATGATGGTATTGGTTTTTTCATTGGTGACATCCGCAAAAGCGCCAAGATAACGCAGCTGCATGGCATCCGGTGATTCACCCAGCTTGTTGGCGGCCTCGACCAGCTGATCAGCGGCCTGACGTTCACCTTCAGCATTAATAACGCGGGCGCGGCGTTCCCGTTCGGCTTCGGCCTGACGGGCAATGGCGCGGATCATCGATTCGGCGATATCAACATGTTTCAATTCAACATCAGCGACTTTGATCCCCCAGTTATCGGTTTTTTCATCCAACAGGGCACGAATGTCTTTGCTGAGCTTGTCCCGTTCAGACAGCATCTCATCCAGATCATGTTTACCCAGGACCGAGCGCAGGGTGGTTTGGGCCAGTTCCGAGGTTGCCCGCAGAAAATCAGCAACCTGGTTGATGGCAAGATTGGGATCAACGACACGGAAATAAATCACCGCATTGACCTTGACCGAGACGTTGTCTTTTGAAATCACGTCCTGACTGGGAACGTCAATGGTCCGGACCCGCATGTCCACTTTGATCATCTTCTGGATGAAGGGAATCAGGATGATCAGACCGGGGCCTTTGATGCCCGTAAAACGCCCAAGCGTATAAACAACGCCGCGTTCATATTCATTCAGAACTTTAAAGATCTGAAATAAAAGAATAATTATAAAAAAGCCTAGAAATACGAATATACCCGGTAACATGTTAATGCTCCTCTTGTGCAGGTTTATCTAATGAGATTTTAAGTTTTAAACCTTTTTTCTCGGTAACATATACGATATTACCGGGGGATAGGTCCATATGTTTATCAGAAAAGGCGCTCCAGCGTTCACTCTGGACCAGAATTTCGCCTTTATCAGCGCTCCACTCGACGATTTCAGCCTCATCGCCAATCAGTGATTCTTCACCGGTGACAACCTTGCGGGTCATCGCCCGGATCGCCATGCTCAGCAGGACAATCATCACCAACGCCGTCAGGCCGGTGAGGAAAGCAATCATTTGCCAGGCAACGCCATAGCCAAGGATATCTGTATCAATCAAAAATGTACCTCCGAGCGCAAAAGCAACGGCACCCGATATGCCAAGAATGCCAAAAGACGGCACAAAAGCCTCCGCCGTCATTAAGCTTATACCAAGAAACAGTAAAAACAAACCGGCATAATTGACCGGCAGTACGTTTAAGCCGAAGAGCCCGATAGAAATACAAATCACGCCGATAATACCCGGCACCATGGCGCCGGGATTGGCAAATTCATAAATCAACCCGTAAAAGCCGATGGTCATCAGCAGCAGGGCGATATTGGGATCGGTGATAATCATTAAAATCTTGGACCGCCAGTCGGGCTTGGCATCGACAAGGGTGATATCGGCGGTCTGCAAGGCGCGCTCTGTACCCTCAATCTCGACCAACTGGCCGTCCAGCTGGGTCAAGAGGTCCTCCATATCGGTGGCGACAATATCAATGACATTTTTCTGCAAGGCTTCATTGGCGCTCAGGCTGACGGCCTCGCGGACGGCCAGTTCGGCCCAGTCGGCATTCCGGTCCCGTAATTCAGCAAGGCCGCGAATATAGGCCACCGCATCATTAACGGATTTCAGTTCCATTGCTGAAGGGGTGACAGAAGGTTCAGCAGTGTTGTCCGGGTCGGCATTATCCTCCTGCTCCGGATCTGGCAGGGAAGGCGTATTGCCGCCGCCCATTTGGACCGGTGTCGCCGCGCCCAGATTGGTTGCCGTGGCCATGGCGGCAATATGGCTGCCATAAAGAATATAGGTCCCGGCGCTGGCGGCGTGGGAACCCGGCGGGCTGACATAGGTCACAACCGGCACGGGCGAGGCCAGAATCTGTTGAATGATATCCTGCATTGAGGTCACAAGCCCGCCCGGTGTGTGCATTTCAATGATCGCGACTTCCGCATCAATGGCGGCCGCGGCCTTCAGGGAACGGGTGATATAGTCTGTCACGGCCGGGCCGATCGGGCCTTTGACCTCCATATGATAGGCGGTGTTTTCGTCTTTATCCGTGTCGGCATTCTGGGCATAGGCCATCTGCAGGCCAAACAGGAGTATCCCCAGGGCAAGGCACCAGTAGCTGGCTTTTTTCATAGTGTTCTTCAGTGGCCTGTCCATGTCGACATCCTTATTGTTACCGGAAAATCATAGCATGACCGGGAGACAAAACAAGCCAGGATTATGCAGTTTTTCTGCGCTCGGACGCCGGTGCGCGGGGGCGGACCCGTAAAGTCGGCGGGCGTTTTTGGGGCAGGGCGCCATAATGGCGCAAAACAGCTCCGGCCCACATGACCCCCTGCCGCGCGGCATCTATACCGCTGTAGTTATCGGCAAGACCCTTTAGCAGGCCGGCGGTGAACTGATCACCGGCACCGCTGCTATCAATAGCCTGACGGTCATTTTTAACCGGGATCACCTGATGTTTGCCATTTTCCATGATATAGGCGTTGCGGGCGCCCTGTGTCAGGGCGATTGTCGCGCGCAATCTGCGGGCGAGGTCAAGAGCCTCTTTGTCGGTATTTAAGGCATACAGGGTTTTGAATTCATTGATATGACCGGTGACAATATCCGCCCGCGTGACCAGTGACTGAACCAGATCGCGCTTTTCCGCCAGCAAGGGCGCAGCATTAAGGCTGACAGCAAGCTGGCCGCCCAGCCGGTTGACCGTATCGGCCAGATAGTTTGCGGTGGCGCAGCCTTCTTCAGATTGAAGCATATAGGTTTCAATATGGGTGATTTTACTGCGCTCCACCAAAGACAGGTCAATATCCTCGGGCTTGATCCGGCATCCGGCGCCGCCCAGCACGGCAAAACTATGGGCCCTGTCCGGGGTAATATAATTCATCAGCGTGGTTGTCGGGGCGGCCATATCTATGATCGCGGTATAGTCGATGCCGTATTGCTGCATCTGCCGGGCATAAAAACGCCCGTTATCATCATTGCCGGTTTTGCCGATCAGGGCGACTTTGCCGCCGTTCATGGCAATGGCGGTGCCGATATTGGTGCTGACACCACCGATCGATTTCAGGGTGCTGTCTGTATGGGTATCGTTATCGTTCTTTAAGGCGGCAAACATCTCTGCCGAAATCAGGGTCGATTGGCCTTTGGCAATTTTAAGATTTTGAAGAAAGCGTTCTGTGACCTGCCGGGTAAAGTCAACGGTGACAGCGCCAATGGTGACGATATCATATTGTGAAATATACGGCGGTTGATATCCCGGCCCGGGTCTGGAGTGCATCTCCGACTTCCTTGGTATATACGCTGCTCTGCCCGGCAGTTTAGCAATAAATACCCGCCGTGCCAAGTAGTGTTTACGCCCTTTGCGCAGATTCTAGATGTTTTCCCAGCTCGGCTAACAGCGCCTCGGTGATTTGTCCGGTGCTGGCTTCGGTGCAGTCCTCGGCCATGATGTCCGGCGTGCGCAGGCCGCTTTGCAATACGGTGTTGACCGCCTGACTGAGCATCTCGGACAGGTCACCGCGGTCAAAGGAATATTGCAGCATCATGCCAAAGCTGAGAATCGTGGCCAGCGGATTGGCGGTGCCTTGTCCGGCGATATCGGGGGCCGATCCGTGGACAGGCTCATATAATGCGGCAGTGATTCGTTCATCCTCGACTTTGCCAAGGGAGGCAGACGGCAGCATGCCCAGCGATCCGGTCAGCATGGCCGCTTCATCGGACAGCATATCGCCAAACAGATTATCGGTCAGGATGACATCAAACTGGCGCGGGTTGCGCAGCAATTGCATGGCGCAGTTATCGGCATACATATGTTCAAGAATGATATCGCTGTATTGGGCGTTATGTAGCTTGGTGACTTCCTCGCGCCAGAGGATGCCTGATTCCATGACATTAGATTTCTCGCAGGAGGTCACAGCGCCGCGTCGCTTACGGGCCAGTTCAAAACCAACCTCGGCAATGCGGGTGATTTCATCGGTGGTATAGCTTTGGGTGTTGATGCCCTTGCGCTTGCCGTTGCCCATATCCTCAATACCGCGCGGTTCACCGAAATAAACGCCGCTCGACAATTCGCGGACGATCATAATATCAAGGCCGCGAATAATGCCCGGTTTCAGGCTGGAGGCATTAATCAAAGCCTCAAAAACCAGCGCCGGGCGCAGATTGGCGAACAGGTCCAGTTCTTTGCGCAGGCGCAGCAATCCGGCCTCAGGTCGCTTGTCATAGCTAATATCATCCCATTTCGGCCCGCCGACAGCGCCCAGTAAAATCGCATCGGCCGCCCGGGCCTTGGCCAGTGTTTCATCGGACAAAGGCGCGCCATAGGCATCATAGGCGGTGCCGCCGACATGGTCTTCTTCAATCTGTGCAGTGATAAAGCCCTGATCAATAAACCAGTCGATCACCCGCCGGGTTTCTGAGACAACTTCGGGGCCAATACCATCACCGGGTAGTAATAGAATGTTAAAATTCTCTGACATTATTAGGACTCCTGTTTATTTATATCCAGCTGCGCTTCAGGCTGATTTCGGCTTCGTATTCGTCGATTTCTTCGCGGTGCTGCATGGTCAGGCCAATATCGTCCAGCCCGTTCAGCAGGCAGTGACGGCGGAAGGATTCGACCTCAAATTCGATGACAGAGTCATCAGGCCGGGTGATCGTCTGGCTGTTCAGATTAACGGTCAGCTCGCCTTTGTTTTTGGCGTCTTCCATCAGGCTGGCGATCTGGTCTTCGGGCAGGGTAATCAGCAGGATGCCGTTTTTAAAGCTGTTATTGTAAAAAATATCGGCAAAGCTGGGGGCAATGATGCAGCGAAAGCCCATATCCAGCAAAGACCAGGGCGCATGTTCGCGGCTGGACCCGCAGCCAAAATTGGCCCCGGTAATCAGGATCGAGGCCTGATCATAGGGCGGCTGATTGAGAATAAAATCCGGGTTCGGCTGCCCGTTATCATCATAGCGCATGTCATGAAAAGCATGAATGCCAAGGCCCGAACGCTTGATGGTGCGCAGGAATTGTTTGGGGATAATCATGTCGGTATCGACATTCTGGATTTCCAGCGGCGCTGTGATGCCGGTCAGTTGATCAAATTTCTGCATTGTCCTGTCCTTGTTTTTATTCCGTCTTATAAAAAATCCCTGACATCACTGAGATGCCCTGTAATCGCGGCGGCGGCGGCCATTGCCGGGCTCATCAGATGGGTGCGGCCGCCTTTGCCCTGCCGGCCTTCAAAATTACGGTTCGAGGTCGCAGCGCAGCGTTCCCCAGGTTCCAGCCGGTCGGCATTCATGGCCAGACACATCGAGCATCCGGGCTCGCGCCAGTCAAAACCGGCCTCAATGAGGATTTTATCAATGCCTTCAGCCTCGGCCATTTCCTTGACCAGGCCAGAGCCCGGAACGATCATGGCATAGACGCCATCGGCGACCTTGCGGCCTTTGGCAATATCGGCAACGGCGCGCAGATCCTCGATCCGGCCATTGGTGCAGGAGCCGATGAAAACCTTGTCAATCTTAATATCCTGCAGCTTTGTCCCCGCCGTCAGGCCCATATAGTCAAGAGCGCGGGTGATGGATTTTTTCTTACCCTCATTATCTGTTTGATCGGGCGAGGGCACATGGCCGGTTACCGGCGCGATGTCTTCGGGGCTGGTGCCCCAGGTGATTGTCGGGGTGATTTCGGCGGCATCCAGCTCGATTTCTGTATCATAGCGGGCGCCGGGATCAGACGGCAGGCTGCGCCACCATTCAAGCGCCTTGTCCCAGTCTTCGCCCTTGGGCGCCATGGGCCGGCCTTTAAGATATTCAAAAGTCGTTTCATCAGGGGCAATCAGCCCGGCTCTGGCACCGGCCTCAATCGACATGTTACAGACCGTCATGCGGCCTTCCATCGACAGGCTTTGCATGGCCTCGCCCGCATATTCAATGACATGGCCGGTCCCGCCTGCGGTGCCGATTTTGCCGATAATGGTCAGGATCATATCCTTGGCCGTAACGCCGATCGGCAATTTGCCATTGACGGTAATACGCATGGTTTTGGCCGGTTTTTGCAGCAGGGTCTGGGTCGCCAGCACATGTTCAACCTCCGAGGTGCCAATGCCAAAAGCCAGCGCACCAAACGCGCCATGGGTCGCGGTATGAGAATCACCGCAGACAATGGTTGTGCCGGGCAGGGTAAAGCCTTGCTCCGGCCCGATGATATGGACAATGCCTTGGCGTTTGTCGGCCATGTCAAACAGATTCAGCCCGAAATCCTTACAGTTTTGCGACAGGGTTTCGACCTGCAGGCGGCTTTCGGGATCGCTGATGCCTTTGGAGCGGTCAGAGGTCGGCACGTTATGATCGGCGACGGCCAGCGTCCGGTCGGGACGGGCGACCTTGCGGCCTGTCATGCGGAGGCCTTCAAAAGCCTGCGGGCTGGTGACTTCGTGGACTAGATGCCGGTCGATATAAATCAGGCAGGTACCATCCTCCTGCGTGCGGATGACGTGGTCATCCCAGATTTTTTCAAACAGGGTGCGGGGCTGCTGCATTGCTAAAGTCTCCTGATATTAAAATATACCTGCTCCAAAAAATATAAAGGCTTTCGGGGCCGAAGGAAAGGGGCCTGTCCCGTACAAGAGTATATGAGATTGTTTAATCTTTAAATATGGCCTGACAAAAGACCCCCGACCCTCAACACTCAAAACATTATAGTTTCTAACGGACCATTAACACATGGTAGAAGAAATACTGGCCTACCTGATCACCGCCATTTGGGCCGCCTTCGATGCAGGCGCTATGTTCTCCGGCAAAAGATTTTCCGAGTGTCATTGTTTGCATGCTTGAACCGGTCCAACTTGCTGAGCCAATAAATTGATGATGGGTCTGGTAATGTACATCATCATGTTCCTGAGGCGGATCGCCACTATATTCCGGAACGCCAAGTTTCCGATTAATTGCCAGACAGGTTTCTTTTCTAAGAAATGGTAGAATTGCGAAAACATCAGCATTGCTATAAATGCCGATATTAGATAGCCGTTCTGCCCGAAAAGCCCATTTACCGTAAACGCTATTTGCAGATTGTGCAGAATCGAGCCAGTCTTCCGGAGCTGTCGGGAAAGTTATGCCGCCGCCATTCGGGTGAAAAACATAACAATGCGTGCCGGGGGCATCAGGATTATTGTAATGATCGCTTCCATCTACCGTGCCGTCTCCATTGCTGTCATAATGGAAGGATACTTGTGCATCGGTGCATCCACCCAAGGTTTTTACCTTACGGACAGCATGTTCCAAAAGTCCGGCTTGCTGAATCACCCCTGAGGCAATCAGATCGTCTTTTTCGCGGTCAATATTCCCGCCCCCACGCCCTGATTGCGTTACAGCATAGGACAAAGCAGCAAACAGAGCGACGGCAATTAATATAAGAAATAGTGCATTTCCATTCGTATTTTTCATTTCTGCTCTCTTCTATGATTCTGAAAATATATAATAGCCAAGAGCCTTTATTTTACCGGGATTTCTGCCGCAATTATGTCATTTATAGTTGTGGCATCAGTCGCCGCCATGACCAATCTATCTATACCAAGGGCGATGCCACTGGTATTGTCCATACCAAAGGATAAGGCCTCGATCAATTCAATGTCAACCGGATAGTCGTCACCGTAAAGCTGTCTCTTGATGGCCATATTGTTTATAAAGCGGTCTTCCAGCTCTTGTGCATCGCAGAGCTCACCAAAGGCATTGGCCAGTTCCAGCCCGCACAGGTAGATTTCAAACCGCTCGCAAAATCGCGGATCCGAGGCTTTGGGCCGGGCGAGGGCCGCCATTGAAATCGGGTAGTCGTATAATATAGTCGGCACTGGGTGGCCGAGATGCGGTTCAATTTTTTCAAGAAAAATGCGAAAGAACAAATCCTCCCAATTGTCGCCGTCATGGTAGAAATCAGGGGCGGCGGCCTTTAATTTATCCAAGGCATCTTCTGTTTCCGGCAGGCAGGATTCAAGATCAATACCGGCGTAAAGCTGAAAGCTTTCACAGACGCTGATCATTTGCCAGCCCTGCTGCGCATCAGAAACCCGGCCCTGAAATTTATAGGGCCCGTCATGAACAGCGCGGAGTAAATCAATACATTCCTGCATCAGTTCTGTGTAGTCCATCCCGGTATGATACCATTCCATCATGGTGAATTCCGGGCTGTGATGCGGTGAATCCTCGGCATTGCGGAAGGTTTTGCAGATCTGATAAATCTGCGTGCAGCCGCCGACCAATAGTTTTTTCATGGCAAACTCGGGGCTGGTATGCAGGAAGAGCTGCTGGCTGTGG
Source organism: Pseudomonadota bacterium (assembly GCA_051745265.1). Classification (GTDB taxonomy): domain Bacteria; phylum Pseudomonadota; class Alphaproteobacteria; order Micavibrionales; family CSBR16-224; genus JBNJDW01. The sequence goes on along the minus strand of JBNJDW010000014.1, from coordinate 3,581 downwards.
CTCTGATCCGGGGTGGTATAGCTGGTTTCAAAGGCTTTGATATGCGGCTCCATCCCCGGTGAAATCTGCAAGGCCGGTGTTTCAACCTCGAGATATCCACGATGATCAAAGAACTGACGGATACGCCGCATAATTTCAGCCCGCTTTTGCAGGAAAGGGATTTTCCGCGCGAAATGATCGGGATGCCAGTGTTTTATTTTTGTCATGATTTCCTGCAAAGCATGTTTGAAGGGCAATTAAATATCCGATGGTCAGTATATCTGCTCTAACCCGCCTGTAAAGCCAACTGCGCCTAAGGAAAAGACTTGACTCTCCTATGGGGAATAAATATAAGTGTCCAAAGAATAGCAAATGGTCAATCCACAACATTGTCAGGACCTTTGCGCTCCGCGTCCCCCAGTCGGCGAATTTACGCTCACTGGGGCATAAGTGTATTTATACAGACGTTTTGTAAGGAAGAGTTATGTTTGAAAGTTTAAGCCAGCGCCTGGGCGGGGTTTTTGATAGTCTAACCGGTAGAGGCGTCCTGAAAGAAGAGGACGTCAACCGCGCCATGCGTGAAATACGCATTGCCCTGTTGGAGGCCGATGTCGCCCTGCCGGTGGCCAAGGATTTTATTGAAAAAGTCAGATCCCGCGCCGTTGGTGAAACCGTATTAAAATCGGTTAAACCCGGCGAGCAGGTCGTCAAAATCGTTCATGATACGCTGGTTGAAACCCTGAGCGCGGGGGAAGGCGAAGAAGAACTCAACCTTGCCGCCAAACCGCCGGTGCCGATCCTGATGGTTGGCCTGCAGGGCGGTGGTAAGACGACGACAACCGCAAAGCTCGGTAAGTTTCTGACTGAAAAGCAGCGTAAAAAAACGCTTATGGCCTCGCTTGATGTTTACCGTCCGGCAGCGCAGGAACAGCTCGCCATTCTGGGCGAGCAGATCGGTGTTGATACGCTTGAAATCATCCCGGGTCAAAAGCCTGATGAAATCACCCGTAGAGCCATGGAAAGCGCCCGTCTGGGTGGCTATGAAGTTGTTATCCTTGATACGGCAGGCCGGTTGTCCATCGATCAGGATCTGATGGATGAGGTCAAAACCGTCCGTGATATCTCCAAACCCGCTGAAACCCTGTTGGTGGTTGACGCGATGACCGGTCAGGATGCTGTATCGACAGCTGAAAACTTTAATGAACAGATCGGTATTTCCGGGGTTGTTCTGACCCGTGTTGATGGTGATGCCAGAGGCGGCGCGGCCTTGTCCATGCGGGCGGTGACCGGCAAGCCGATTAAATTCATGGGGGTTGGCGAGACCACCGATGCCTTGCAGCCGTTTCATGCCGATCGTATCGCTGACCGTATCCTTGATATGGGCGATGTCGTCAGTCTGGTTGAAAAAGCGGCGGAGACCATCGAACAGGACGAAGCCGAAGCCATGGCCCGTAAAATGGCCAAGGGTAAGTTTGATCTGGATGATTTCGCTCAGCAGTTAAAACAAATGCGTAAAATGGGCGGTATGTCGGGATTGATGGGGATGCTGCCCGGCATGGGCAAGTTGAAATCAATGATCGGTGATGCCGAAGTTGATGATGGCCTGCTGGTCAAGCAGGAAGCGATTTTGTCCTCCATGACCAAGAATGAACGCGCCAATCCAAAACTGATGAATGCCTCGCGCCGGAAACGTATTGCTGCCGGTTCAGGCACCGATGTTCAGGATGTAAACCGCCTTTTGAAACAGTTTCAGCAGATGCAGTCTGTCATGAAAAAGATGAAGAAAATGGGCGGCGGCAACCTGATGAAGGGCATGGGTAAGATGTTTGGCGGCGGTGATATGCCGGATATGGACGAAATGTCAAAACAGATGGGCGCTGATATGCCCGGATCTGCAGAAGATCCCGCCGGTCTTGGTCCCAACCCGTTTGCCCAGGGTGGCGGCGGCATGGGCGGCCTTGGCGGCGGAGCCGGAGGACTGGGCGCTCCTGGTGGCATGGGCGGCGGTATGCCGCCGGGGTTGCCGGGTATGCCTTCCGGCGGTGGCGGTACACCGAAAAAGATGAATAAGCGTAAAAAGAAACAAGCCGAAAAAGCCCGTAAAAAAGGCAAAAAGTAGAAAAACAGTCAATTAACGAAACCAAGAAAACTGAACTAAAGGAGAAATATCATGGCAGTTAAGATTCGTTTGGCCCGCGGTGGTGCAAAAAAACGCCCTTATTACCGTATTGTGATTGCGGATGAGCGTTCACCACGTGATGGTCGCTATATTGAACGCGTAGGCTCGTATAACCCAATGCTGGGTAAAACGGATGAGAACCGCGTTGTTCTGATCACCGATCGTGTGAAATACTGGTTGGGTGAAGGCGCGCAGCCAACCCGCCGCGTTGAAAAATTCCTCGCCGATGCCGGTCTTGCGGAAAAGAAAACCTACAACAACCCGCAAAAAGCTGAACAAAGCGAAAAGACCAAAATGCGTCTGGAAGAAAAAGCGGAAAAGCGTCAGGCCTTAGAAGAAGCCGCTGCCGAAGCAAAGGCTGAAGCAAAAGCCGAAGCTGAAGCCCCTGCTGAAGAGGCCCCGGCCGAAGAAGCTGCTGCTGAAGCGCCTGCAGAAGACGCACCAGCTGAAGAAGAGAAAAAAGCTGAGTAATTTTTGTCATCCCCGGCACCTGTATGGCGTGCCGGGGATGCTTTAATTTTGTCACCTCCGCACAGGCGGAGTCCGATTTTGCGGGACTGACAGTATCGTCTTATGACCGACACACAAAAAATCTGCATCGCTGAAATAACCACCACGCATGGTGTGCGTGGGCAGGTCAAGCTGCGCTGTTTTGCCGAAGATCCGGATCTTATTCTGGACCCTGACGGTTTGACTGATTCGAAGGGCCGGTTGTTTAAAATCACCAAACTGTCCGCGCATAAGGATCAGTTTATCGCCAGCATAGACGGCTTAACCGATTGTGATGAGGCCAAAAAGCTGCGCGGCACATTGTTATATATTGACCGTGACCGCCTGCCGCCGCCGGATGAGGATGAAGTTTATCATATTGATCTGATCGGCCTGTCGGTGATTGCTGATGGCGATGATCTCGGCGCGGTAATTGCCGTGCAGAATTTTGGTGCGGGTGATCTGGTTGAAATCCGCCGCGGCCCGGGGCTGAAAAATATCTATGTGCCCTTTAATGCCGATACGGTGATTAATCTTGATGAAACAGCGCAGGTGGTCGAAATGACCTTGCCGCCCGGCCTGCTGGAGCTGTATGAATGAGCGGTTTTCACGCCAATATCCTGACCCTGTTCCCCGATATGTTTCCCGGACCGCTGGGCGAGGGCGTGACGGGTAGAGCGCTTGACCAAGACCTCTGGTCACTGTCCACGACCAATATCCGCGATTTTGCCACCGATAATTACCGGACGGTCGATGATACGCCCTTTGGCGGCGGCGCCGGGATGGTGATGAAACCTGATATTCTGGAATCGGCGGTAAATTCTGTGCCGACCGTAGGGCGGTTGATTTATCTGTCGCCGCGGGGCCGGGTGCTTGATCAGAAACTGGCCCGTGAACTTGGCCGCGAAGAAAACCTGACCTTGCTTTGTGGACG